>DAOVDP010000039.1 GCA_030669445.1 Candidatus Latescibacterota bacterium
CCATACCCCAACATAGACAAGATAGAGCGGGAATTTGTCCCCTCTCTCCCCCAACCGGGGATAACTCCCGGTACCACAACCCACTGGTAGTTTGATTCCTAAATAATGTGCCAATAAATTGTCATTGCGAGCGTGAGCGAAGCAATCTTTAACTATCGCGAAATAAGTGAGATTGCTTCGTCGCGGAGCCTGTGCTGAGCGATAGCGAGGTGCTCCTCGCAATGACGGAGAAGCAAGAATGTTAATTAGGAATCGTTCTACTAATTTTGCATTGTAGGTCTTTCACCCTTCGCAGCAGGCCCAGATGAGTTCATCGACAGTGGTTGTTGCCAGGCATACCACTTGATCTGCGGCCCCGTAGTAGATCTTCACCTCACCGTCGTCTTCGACAATAGCCCCGTTACAAAACACAGCATTGGGCACATCGCCGGTGCGCTCGTAGGTTTCTTTTGGGCCCAGGATGGAATGGCGAGAGCGGGCAATCACCCGGGAGGGGTCCTTTAAGTCAAGCAGACAGACGCCGAGTTTATAGATCCGGGTGGAGGCATTGAGTCGCACGCCGTGGTAGATGCAAAGCCACCCCTGTTTGGTCTTAATGGGCACCGCTGCCGGCCCCAGTTTCTCTTCGTCCCAGCAGTGCCAGCGAGTGCGCATAATCAGACTGGATTTACCCCAAAAGGTCAAGTCAGGTGAGTAAGAGATCCACATATCGCCGCCTCCGTATTGATTCAGCGGGCGATCAAGTCGGGCATAAAGTCCATCTATCTTCTCCGGAAACAGCACCCCGTTTCGCTGTTCGGTCTCTGAGGCAAAGGGAAGCCGTTCGTAGTGCACGAAGTCTTTGCTGCGAATCAGACCCAGTCGGCAGCCGAAATCGGCTTCAGAACAGAACATTATATAATACCAACCGTCCAGCAGAGTGATACGGCCATCGTAGCGATTCGTCTCATAAAAATCGTATTCAGGTCCTCCGGGAATATTCGCCGGGTCTTTCCACACTTCAAAGTGTACTCCATCTTCGCTGGTAGCCACCCGGAAATGGGAAATCCGGTCATTGCCCTCTACTCGCAGAAACAGCAGATAGCGGTCGCCGAATTTGACCGCTCCCGGATTAAAAACCGAATTGCAACACACTGGCATATCATCAATAGTCAAGATTGGGTTACCTTCATAGCGTTTGACCACTTCTCTGTTTGGGAATTTTCTCTCATTTTCCATAAGGCAGACTCCTTTCTATCTTGACAATGTTACATTTTCCTGGTTTAAGGAATGTCGAGCCCAGAAGGGCTCTCCCACAGCAAGGAACTTTAAGTAGTCTTTTGTGGGAGAGGGCTTAAACCCTTCAGGGCGAAGCCTATGTGTTTGCCCAAATTGGGCGCACACACAGGTGCGCCCCTACATTCGAGGATGGAAGGAAGACAAAAAAATCCAGAAGCGATTCGATTATGAACCACTTCTGGATTTTTAATGTAAGGATCAGTTTGTTGCCAGAACGCATGGCACCTGTGAGTCTGTTTACTACCAGGTGTACTGACCGATATTGGCTAAGCCCCCAGGCTGGGTGAGAGCATGCACGATTAGATTGACACCGAACTGTAATCCTCGTTCTCTTCCGGTGGCCTCACTGTCTCCCCAGTACCAACTTATGTTCAGGTCGCTGAAGACTACTGCCAACCTTCCTCTTATATCAATTCCTTCCAGGTAGTTGACATTGCCTCCGCTGGCGCCGCCCAGGGGTGCCCCGTCGTCGAAATCATAGAAACTGTGGAACACGGGATGGGTCTTAGGAATGCGGAAAAATCTACAATCTCTTCCCAGGGCTTCACCCAACACAAACTTCGCTTGTTGATCGAAAGTTGTGCCTTTAATCCCTCCTGAAGGAGACTCACCCGGCTTAGGGCTCTTGGAAATATCCTCGATATAGAGAAAGCCTCCGCTACGCAGATAGTTGCCGAGGTTCTCTACCTCCACTGTACTCAAAGAGACTATACACTCAGAACCGGTCATATAGATAAACGGGGCGGAAGATAGTGCCGGGTCGCTCAGTTCGATTATCTGGCCCTTGATACTGGTCTTAATCTTCGTGTTGTCATTCATATAGCGCAGAAGATGAGGTATGGCCAGAGGGAAAGTATCGACCCTTGGATCTTGATAGTTAAAACGCACCAGAGTCATATTGAAATATCCGGTAATCGCTTTTTTATCCTCCGGATTGGTGATAATTACTGCATTATATCTTCCTGTGTCCAAGTGTTCTATCCCCAATAGCTCCGATTTCATGCTAATTGCCTCTTGCACTGAGGTCATTCTGGTGGGTTGAATAAGCTCCACAGGCTTAAACTCGACCTCGGCTGCTTTTGCTCCACTGGGTGGGGCATAGAACTGGACTCCGGCCGTGATGGCACCAAATAGATCTGCCCCCAACGAGCTGATATCTACCAGCTTAGTAAGATCAGTCACCGGGCGAGGCTGGTCGGTTCGGGTCAGCATCTCCATCTGGACCTCGGATATCTCGGGCCTTTTAGCGAAATCAAAGGCTTTCTTAAGAATGGGAGGTCGAGGCATAAATCTAGCCACAAACTCCTCTTTTCTCGCCAACATACCCCGGGAAACCACATAGGCCACCGTGAAGACAGCACCGTGCAGAAAGATGGAGATCAGTAATGACGCACTGGTTATTTTTCGTCCTCCTTTAATAGCTCCTCCCCCCTTTCTTGCCCTGTTTTAGTGCCAAAGGCCTACTCATTCTGTCTTTATCTCCTCTTCTGTCTCTTCTTCTGTAGGCTCTGTGGCAATCACATTGTCCACGATCCCTGCTTTCTTAGCGAGATCCATCACCTTCACCACCACACCGTGGAAGGTTCTCTTATCCGCTTGTATAATTAAGGTTGTAGTCATATCAAGCTTTCGTCTGTTCTCCTCTATCATCTGCTTAAGGTTATTAATTGTGACAGTGCGGTGGTTGAGCTTCATATTTCCGTCTTTGTCAATGACGATAAACAGGTTCTGTTGTTCAGGGGTAGTAGCCCTCTCAGCCTCTGGGAGTTTGACATCCAACCCTGGCGTCACCGAGAAAACCGCGGCCACCATAAAGAAGATCAACAGCAGGAATACACAATCTATCAGAGGAGTCATAGGAATCGCCTGTACTGCTTCCTCTTTCTGTCGTCTGTTATTCATCTGCTTTCACCTCCCATTTTCATTCTGCCCGAGGTTGGCTTCTCAACATAGCATCCACAAAGGTAAAGGCATAGGGCTCAACCTTAATCGTCTTTCTGTCAGCGTTACCTCTATAGATATAGAAGAACACCATAGCGACAAGGGCTATTACCAACCCAGTAGCCGTGGTGTGCAGTGCCATTGAGATACCACTGGCTACAATCGTTGGGTCTCCCAACACCCCTGCCTTAGCTATTGCCCCAAAGGACTTAATCATTCCTTGAATAGTTCCCAGGAGTCCCAAAAGCGTTGCCCCTCCTGTCATAAACTCTAACACTCCCAGGTTTCTTCTCAGATAATCCCTGGCTGCGCTGAAGCTTATATCCTGGAGTTCGCTTCTCTTCTCCTCAATAGATCTTTCGGCTTCAGCTATATGACTGTAGCGTTCATAGGCCACTGTAAGGGTTTCACCAACAAGTCCTCCTGTCTTATCCAGAAAAGTAGTAACCTCTTCTGAACCGGCTCCGTTCTCTACCATTGAGATCGCCTGTTGGACAAGACCCCTCAGCTTCTCCTCTCTCCTGACTTTAAGGTGGATAATTGCTCGCTCTACAACAAACGCCACAGTGAGAATCGAGCAAAGCAGCAACGGATACATAAACGCTCCACCTTCTAAGAAGAACCTAATCATCTCCTCTTCCCTCCTTACCTTATTATGAGTTAAAGGGTTTTGAAACTCTGCTACAGGGCACTGAATGCTGCCAACTGTATCAAAGTGCAGTCTTCAACACCTCTAAGTGGCTTTTACAGAACTCGACCTGTGCAGAATACTTGAGATCACTCCCGTATCTGGCTATCACCTCACTGTATTTCTCTCTTGCCCGGTCAAAATCCTCCCTGGCTTCGTAGGCAGCCCCCATATTGACCAAGGCACTGATTGCATACTCACTCTCGGGGAACCGGACCATAACACTGTCAAAAACCGCTATTGCTCTCTTATAGTTCCCCTCATCAAACAATAGTTCTCCTCGATGATAGACATTGTAGGCGTTTATCTCGGCAAGGTTCTCCAACAGGTAGTTGGCCCGAGCTACCTTTTCGTGGTCGGGGAAAAGCTCGAGAAACCTCTTATACTCAATAGTCGCTTGCTCATAATTCTCAATACTATAGAAATAATCGCCTATACTGAACTGGCTGTTAGGAGCAAAAATTGTATCCCTGAGCTTGGCTACAATTTCCCTGAATGTGGGCACTGCTTCATCTTTTCTATCTAAATAGATCAGACACCAAGCCTTGGAATACAGGGCATCATCGACATATTCACATTGAGGATATTCCTTTAGTACCCGCTCAAAGACAGCCATTGCGTTTTGATAGAGTTTTTTGTTAAACAGAGATTCTCCCTGTCTATACCGACTCTCAACAGCAAACTCACTGCTGGGATATCTATCAGCCAAGGATTTGAAGACATCGACTGCTCCTTCCCACTCACCTTTTCGATAAAATCCCCAAGCAGCATAATAATAGGCAGCAGGGGCAGCGGGATCCTCGGGATACAACTTATAGAACCGGGTAAACGCCTCCACACTCCCGTCGATAGCCTCAATCGTTCCCAGCTGATGGTAAGATAATCCTATTTGAAACAGTGCGTTAGAAGCGATCAAGGTTTCCGGATATTTATCCGTTACTATTCGATACTGTTCAATAGCCTTCTGGAAATCCTTGGCATCAAAATAGCACTTGGCCTGAATATAGTAAGCAGAGGCTATACCCTCAGGGGTTTCCCCTATCTGGATTACTTTCTCCGCGGCGCTAATGCACTGGTCGTAGAGTTTAAGCTTGTAGTACACATTGGCCAGCCGGGTTAGAATCAAAGCCCTCTCATGGTCGGTTTCAGCAGTCTGTAGTATCTCCTCGTAGATTGGAATTGCCCTTTCTGGACTTTCCTTCTCTGCCAAGGAAATAAGTTGGATACGGGCATTGGCGGCCAATTCTTTGTCCTCACCTCTAACAACTATCTTCAAGACATCAACTGCCTCGGCGTCCCTTCCCATAGCAGAGAAAAGCAGGCCCACAGCAAATTGCGTCTTTAGCTTCAACTGGTCGGAAGGCCGGTTGTTTAGCACAAATTCGTAGTCAACTTCTGCCTGGGAAAAATTGGCCAGGGCGTGATAAGATGCCCCTCTGCCAAAGTAGGCATCATTGACAAATTCCTCTTGGGGGAAATTTTGTATAACTATAGTATATTCTCCAACTGCCTGGGAGTATTCTTTATTCTTCTGATAGAGTTTTGCAGTTTCGAAGTGAGCGGTAGCTTCTAACTCTTTGTCTCCACTGGTAGCTGTCAGCAGCTCGGTCAGGATCCGCCAGGCTGCTGTCTCATCATCTGTCTGGAAATATAAATCTGCACTGGCAATAGAGGCTGCCACATAGAATTTCCCTGCCTCTTTGGTCACTTTCCCAAATGCCTCCCGTGCCTCTGTTGTCCTGCCCAGTTTTACCAAAGATTGGCCCACAGAATAATGGGCCTGGTTGGCCAGTTCGTTCTCTGGGTATCTCTCAAATATCTTATCATATTCAGCAATCGCCTCTTCGTATCTGCCCTCATTATAGAATATCTGACCTATCCGTACCAGAGAGGGGGGTGCTGATTGAGAGTGGGAAAACTCCTCTACAGCCCTGTTGTAATAGGCAAGTGCCTCCTGGAGCTGGTTAAGCTGTTCTGAACACCAACCAGCATCATATAGGGCGCGGGCTCTCCGCTCGGTACTACAGTCAGGAAACTTAATAAGCACATTCAGGTATTCCTCCTTGGCCTTATCTAAATCGCCGGCTTGATAATAAGCGTCTCCAATAGAGGCCTGAGCATCGGGTGGATAAGGACTCTTAGGGTAATTAGTAATAACCAGGGTATAGGCCTTTATTGCCTCATCGTATTTCTTCCAGCGCAGGTAATTATGGCCAATATCCAACTGTATCTTCGCCTTGTAATCGCGTTCCTCCACGGTTTCCTGGGCCAGCACGTATGCGTCGTAAGCCTTTTCATAGTCACCCATCCGGTCCCGATAGATCTCGCCGATGCGCATGAAAGAGTTCTCGTAGAGCCTTATGTACTCGTCAAAATCTACATTTTTCCCTTCCCGGAAGGAGGCACGCAGTATCTCATACATCTTGTCGTAGAGGGCTATGATCTTCTTGTAAGACTCGATAGTCCTATCATAGTCTCCTAACTCGTCATAACAGAATGCCTTAAGATATTCCGCCTTGGCAACAGTAGCGCTGTGGGGGTATTTTTCCAGAACGTTGTTAGCAGCGGCGATGCTCTCTTCATACTCATTCAATTTAGCGTAACAATCTGCAACCTGGTAGGCTGCATCGGCTGCATAATTGCTCTCTGGGAATTCACTTGCCAACTCCCCAAAGACAGAGATCGCCTTTTCATATTTTTCTGCTTTATAGAAACTCACCCCAGTTCGAAAATATGCCTTGTCCACAAATCCGGATTGTGGGTATTGGGCAATGAAGTTTTGGTATTCCTCAGTAGCCTCCAGAAATTTCTGCTGGTAGAATCTGGTCTCAGCGATCTGAAATCGAACATTTGCCCTGAAATCTTCAGGGACACTGGCCTCTTTTAGCACCCTTCGGTAGTCTTCCACCGCCTTGTCGAAGTCCTCAAGTTTCTTATGACAAGAACCCAACTGGTAGAAAGCAGCCGCTTTTATCGGGAGCTTAAACTCTTCGGTTATCCCCACTTCTATTTTCTGTACCTCTACTCCCCAGTGGCGAAATCTGATGATCTTCGAGTATTCCTTGGTGGCGTATTCATACTCCCCGATAGCATAGTAAGACTGCCCATTTTCAAACCAGGTCATCAGATTCTGCGGGACAGGTAAAAATAAGCTTGTTCCCAGGGCCACCAGCAATGCAGTCACCACAACCTTCACTGGCATGAAACTCCCTCCCTTCGGCAAAATAAGGGTTTGGTATAGATATATAAATTAAGAGTTCGAGTTCAATATAAGAGAGCTTATCTGTTTTGTCAAGTTATTTTTGAAGCTACTAAATCCTTTTGGGCGACTTTTTTCAAAATCACTCTACCCCAGCATATATCTGCACAAATATAGTGTTTGCTGTTCTCCTCACATCATCCGGCAGGTACTGGGTACTCTGACGGAACCCAACCTTGCTGGTTATCTTATAGCCCATATAGGCGGACGCATTGGAGAACTGAACTGCAAAGACCAAATTATGAAAGTCTTCTAAATCCGGTCTTTCAGCCAGGTCTCGGTACCTCGTGTATTCCACACCCGATTCCAGTAATCCATATTCAAATAAGGGAATACGATTTATCAGTGAGGGGAATATCCAGAGGTCCTTTTGTTCTGGTTCTCCCTTGCCCAAGGGCGTTTTTCGAAGGAACATCCCCTTTATCCTCGGTTCAAAGGTTATCCCCTTCATAGAACCCAGACGATAACTGGCCTTGCTAACGATGCCCAGCATATCGGAGTGATCCCTTAAATTAAGCCGCGATTTCTTTTGATGGTAAGTGTCGTATTTAAGTTTGTTTATAAAAGTGAGGCGGTCAATTCCCATATAGCTGAAGTCCGTATAAGCGCTGTTTACTGTCGTGTTTTGGCAAACCAAGGGGTCACTGAACGAGATCATCCCTGCCCGAGTACCAAGTAATTGCTGCCACTGCACCAGGTCGTCGGGGATGTTGTCCCGGACAATCTTAAAGTTATTGAACACCCTGAGGATCCCCACCCCAGGAAAGCTTCTCTCTAAAGTGCAGAGGGCATAATTGGCCTCGCTTCTTCTATCACTCGATAAGGTCCATTCGTGAAGATGGCCAGCGGTGAATTTCACCCCTGGTAAAGCTTCTACCCCTACATAGGCATTATACCCCTGGTGGTCTTTTTTGAAGGGATAATCGGGTTCCTCATCGTTCTCGAACCTATCGATGACCGTGTTATTGTTCATATCCATTCCAAACAGATATTCAGGGGGATCGACGGTGTGCCTGAGGAAAGGCTCTTCATAGTCGGGCCAATAGTTCCAGTTCTGGTTGAAGTCAGGCACTAAATCATTGTTTTCATCCAGACCTGGGAATACCCCTCCGGCTATCGCATCTACGCCCCTTTCTGCATCGCTGCCCCCCGCTGCCATCTGATTGCTCCCTTTGCGCCTCCAATCCGGCCATCTATCCTGATCGTCGTTATCGTCAACAAATTCAAACCAATATCTATATTTATTATCGTAGTAGACCTCCCCTTGAAGGCCTGTGAGGTACATCATTGTGCTGTAGTCGGGGTCCATACTGAAGGCCTCTGCATAGGCATACCAGGGATGGGCTAACTTCTGCAGAGTCACGTACCAGGCATCAGATTTGTCAGAGGCAAGAGAATGCTCTCTGATTTTAATTTCTGGATTGTTGTTAGGAAAGCGTCTATATCTGGTGTTGATGTCATATTCAGCCCTCAGGCTGAAACCAGCCAGATCGTTCAATTCAAAGGTTAACCCGTATATCTGGTTTGCGGTAGGTAGGCCGTAGTCAAATACAACCTCCTTCTGATTGGTGGCATCTTTCACATTTCCCAGTGCTCTGGCAACAAGGAGGAATATCTCTTCTCCCTTTTCATCTCTCTGAGCATTTGAGGTTATTTCAATCTTATAATCGTTGGCCAAGACAAATTTGAAGGTCACTTTTTTGAAATCAGAGACATCCTTGTCCTCTCCCTGCTTATCTACATAAGCCCACCCAGAGATATCGTAGACCAATAGCAGTTCCATATCTCC
>DAOVDP010000055.1 GCA_030669445.1 Candidatus Latescibacterota bacterium
GAATCGAGCTCTGGAGAGCTCTCCCACCGAAATAGAGATATAGCTAAAGCCTCCTGGAAGGTCAATAACCCCCATATATCGATAGAATCTGAACACACCCGAATTTTGCAGTTCTGTTTATAATTCCATCTTTTTGGGGTGAAACTTCGGAGCCACTCTTAGCCAGGGAGACTTTGGTCTGTCAATGTAGCCCCACTTTTCTATGGCTCTGCGAAGTTCTTTGTTCTCAGGTTTTTTAGCAAAGTCCAGCATACTTTCGTTTGAAGATATAGCTGATGCGATTGCCTGCTGCCACGCCTTGGCACCGGCGGTGTAGCCATCCGGATGGCCCAACATACCGCCACCCGCAGGGATGATGATGTCCGGGCCGTATTCGCCGATCAGCAAGGGAGCAAGTCCCGGGTACACCCCTGCACAAGGCATAGGCCACATTGGTTTGATATGGGCTAAAGGCGCCAGTTTAACCTGGCTGGTTCTGATTCCTTCTTCCAGGCTCACCATGGGGATGGAAGACCAAATCGTGGGAGTCAGCATCATGTCCGCCCCGCATATCCGGCACAGTTTGGCAAAAACAGGCCAGGCTATTCGAGGCTGAGCGGCAATCATGTGAGCGCCGTGCAACATGACAGGCACATTGATATTCGAATCTTCCGTCAACTGTCGTAGCGTTCCCAGGCCAGCCGAATACGCAACCAATAGACCATTGGCCCCTGCTTCTATGGCCTTGTACGCCCGATCCAATATCTTCCCAGGCTCATGGGTGATACTGAGAAGGTAGATAACCTTCTTGCCGGTTTTTTGTTCCGCTTTGTCCAGTGCTTCGCGGACAGCCTTAAGCCTATCCAGGTAATTGCTATTGCTCACGTCGGAGGTCATCTCGTCGTCTTTGATCAGATCAACCCCGCCGAGAGCGGTCTGATAGCACTGGTTTGCAACCTGCTCGGGCGTCATTCCCATCTTCGGCTTGATGATGTGCAGCGAAAGCGGCCTCTCGGATACTTTCAGCATTTGCCGTATTCCGGGTACACCGAACTTCGGTCCCTTGAAGAAGGTCAGGAAGTTCTTCGGCAAGAATACATCCAGGAGGCGCAGCTCTGGACTGTACGCGAAGCAGTTGCCGGCTATGGCCAGCAGCATCATCGGAATGTTATCACCCCACGCCTCCACGGGAAACGCAAGCTGAACTACGGCCTGTCTTCTGTCCGGTTCCGGAGTCGGGATCTCGTAGTAACCGACCAGTCTGCTGGAAAAGAGGCTGCGAACTTCTTCGGTGTCTTCCTCGACCTTTTCCCAGGTGCCCGTGGAGCCTTCCAGGGCCATCGCCTGGACAAGGGCAAAATGGTCGATGAAATCCTCGCCGGGCAGGATGTCGTCCATATAGTAAGTGGCAACTACGTAGTTGTCTCTCTCTATCCCGTCGAAGGTTTGGACAAAGATCTCAGGGTCGTAATATCTTTGGTACATTTGTTACTCTCCTTTCTGGTTATCTAACGTTTCGCACGAAGAAGTTCTTCTGCAAGCTCTTCCACCTGCAATGCCAGCCGTTCAGCCTCAGAACTCTGGTAGTAGGCGGCAAAGAATTACAGGGGTTAGAGAATACACATCTTCGCTATTCTGGAAGAGGAGACCGCAGCGTTTATCCTGCGTTCCCTGAAAGAAGTCAACAGCGCAAACTCGGACAACTCGGCCAGCGGGGAGTCAACGTAATTAGTTATCCCTACAGTCCGAGATCCTTTGGCTTGACCCAGTTTCAGAAGCTTTATGATCAAGGCGCTCCTGCCCGTATGGCTAATTCCGAACACCACGTCATCGCTGGTGACCGACGCTAATGCCAGCAAACCCTCATAAGCATCGGTAATCGCAAGCGCCGTGATCCCAAGGGCCTCAAATCTCAATGCCCCCAGTCTTGCGATGAGAGCTGAACCGCCGATGCCGAAAAGCAACACTCTTTTCGCCCGAATTATTAGCTTCGCAACGGAGATCAGAGTCTCGTGCTCCAGCAGTTTTTCCGTGTCGGCAAGACCTTGCCGGTTTATCTCGAAAACCCGCTTGATGATCGTTGAGGGTCTATCGGTCGGACGGAATATGTCGGATACGGTCGACGGACTATTGGCCAGGGAAGCAGTCAAGTCCATCTGAAACGCCCGGTAGTTGTCCTGGCCCAGACGGGTACAAAACCGAGAGACACTCGCGATGCTAGTACCGATCTTTTCGGCCAGCTCGGAGATGGTGAGGCTCACTGCTTCCTCTGGATGGGTCAAAACATACCTGGCAATTCTGCTCACGCCTTTCTGGTTTATACCAGATATGGTCTGAATTCTGGAAAGGCACGTCCCTTTGGTTTTCTCGGGTAATTTCATTCGATTCTCCAGAAGTTTCTGAGTCTTGGCCCTTCGGATGAAAATTTTTTTCACTTGTCGATAGTATAATGGAAATTGTTCACATTGTCAAGGGTTTTTATAAGTTGACAAGTGAATCGTTGCAAAACTAGCGGAGACAACTTGTACTGACAGAATTCTCAAGAATTGAAGTCCTTCCCCTCTGAACAACCCCCCAATGTCTCCCACTCATTCTGTTCTCTCCGGTTACAAAAACACTTGATTTTCAACACAGATTTCTTATATTTCAACCAGGGGCATACGAACGGTTGCCTCCTGCTACAAACCAAAATAGACAAGTTCCTTAACCTAAAACAAAAAAGGAGAGCCAAATGAAAATAGGAGTGATTACCTCTTCATTTCGCTTGGGAACGAGACAAGCGCTGGAGACTGCTAAGCAAATCGGTGCCGATGGCGTACAACTCTTAGCCGTGGGCGGTGATCTCGATCCGGAAAACCTGACCAGAACCGGTCGCCAGGACCTGTTACACCTGCTGGACTCCCTGGGACTGGAGATCTCCGCCCTCTGCGGTGATCTGGGTGGAGGAGGATTCGTCGACCCCGCCGACACAGAATGGCGAATAGAAAGAACCAAGCAAATACTAAACTTGAGCATAGACCTGAAAACGTCCATCGTAACCACCCATATCGGGGTTATCCCCGAGGGGAAAGACAGTCTGGTCTGGCAAACTATGCAGCAAGCCCTGAAAGAGCTGTCAGATTACGCCGCCGAACGCGAATGTTGTCTGGCGACAGAGACCGGCCCCGAAGAGCCAGAGTTGATGCGAGAATTCATCGAAACCGTGGACAGCGAAGGCCTGAAGGTTAACTACGACCCCGCTAACCTGGTGATGAAGGGCTTTGATCCCATAACCGGCGTCCTCTGCCTCAGAGACCATATTGTTCACACCCACGCTAAGGATGCACTGGGGCCAGACAAAGGTCCAGAAGAGGTTCCCTTGGGAGAAGGGGAGGTTAACTTCCCCGAATATCTCAAAACTCTGCGGGAAAACGGCTACCAGGGTTACCTCACCATAGAACGAGAGGTGGGCGACGATCCTGTAGCGGATATAGCCAAAGCTGTCCAGTTTCTTAGAAATCTTTTGGCAAAACTCAACCAATAAATCAACTCTGTCCATTTTAGGCAGCGATTACCATAGGAATAGTAGAATAGGGTAGGGGAGAGGGAGATCTTTTCTCTATGAGAGTCTCAGGCGGAAAAGATGAAAAGTGAACCGATAGCAAAGGCACTTATTGAAAAGCTAGGAGGAAACTTTTCCAGCTCGCTGGACATTGATCTTGAAAAAGGAAGTCCTATTGAGATATTCAAGTGGTTTCTGGCCTCTATCCTCTTTGGGGCAAGGATCTCCGAAAAGATAGTGGTCAACACCTACCGGGAGTTTGAAATTAGGGAAATACTTACTCCCCAGAAGGTGGTCGAAACTGGCTGGGATGGCCTGGTAGAGATTCTCGATGCTGGTGCTTATGTCCGCTACGATTTCAAAACTGCCACCAAACTGTTAGAGGTGATGGGAAAGTTGTTGGAGAAATACCAGGGAGATTTGACTCGTCTTCACGATAGCGCCGAGAGCCCCAGGGACTTAGAGAGAAGACTTCAAGAGTTGGGCAAGGGAATAGGTCAAGTCACCGCCAACATCTTCCTCAGGGAGCTGAGGGGAATATGGAAGAAGGCGGATCCACTCCCTCAGAGCTTGGTGATACTGGCAGCCAATAACTTAGGGCTGCTGAAAACCAGGTCTCCCCAACAGGTGCTCCTTTCT
Source organism: Candidatus Latescibacterota bacterium (assembly GCA_030669445.1). Classification (GTDB taxonomy): domain Bacteria; phylum Latescibacterota; class MVCY01; order MVCY01; family MVCY01; genus MVCY01. The sequence continues at coordinate 4,160 of DAOVDP010000055.1, forward strand.
CTAAAACAGGTGTGGAAAGAGTATGAACTATCAGAGAGAAGATTCTCCGATTTTGAGAGCTCTTTAGTGAGGCTGGGCAAAACCTATTGCCGCAGAGGAAGATGCACAGAATGCTTAATGAAGAATCTCTGCCCAAAGGTCCGCTGCTGAGATTTTTCTTGAATGTTTGGCTCTGATGTGGTATATTTTGCAAAAAGGTATTACACTATTGGCTCTTGTAGTGCCTAAGATATCTGACCTCGATGTCGGATGTTTTGCAAAAAAGTCTTACAATATCGGTTTTTGTAGTACAAAGGGGGAAATTTATGGCTACTGTGATTATCTCTCCTAAGGGACAGGTGGTGATCCCGGCCAACATCCGTAACCGCTATGGGTTAGTTCCGGGAAAGAGAATGGAGATATTAGATTTTGGGAATCACATTGTCCTGGTTCCTTTAGCAGAGGAACCGATTAAGGCGGCTAAGGGGATGGTGCGGTTTCCGCGCTCTCTCACCGGAATTTTAGCCAATAGAGAGGAAAAGAATGAACACTGACACCTTTGTCCTCGATGTCTCTGCTGTGCTCACTTATATTGCCGGTGAACAGGGCTCAGACCGTTTAGAGCAGTTGCTGGGTGGCCAAAAGCTTGAAGACTCTGCCTCCCCGGCTTTGCTGATGGATTGTATCAGCCTAAGTGAGGTGTACTCGGTAGTGAGACGGGAAGTGAGTGAAGAGAAAGCCAATCAGGTGTTGGCCTTGGTGAAAAACTGGGATATAAAGTTCGTCCCGGTCGATGAAGTGATCGCTCTTCTGGCAGTGCGAATCCAGTCTGTCTCCAGCATCTCCAGTGTTGATGCCTATTCCTTAGCTACTGCACAGCTATTCGGTGCTACCTTGATTACTAACAACCCTCAGCTTCGCAGAATTGAGGGTTGGACAAAGGTACTATGGCTTGCTGAGCCTCAAGCTGACCAGAATTGAAGTGATACCGGTAAAAGTCGGACGCTGCGGTTTTTCCCCGGGCAAGAGATCTCTATTTCGCCCGATTTGAGTCGGTAAAAACCCGACAGACGTTTTACATCATCCAAGATGGAAACAACGGCAAAATGACGCTCTCAGGCCCCATTTGATTTTGAGTTCACTCTGAAAGTCTGGCAACTGTTTGTTCGGTTGTTTCGGTGTCGTTCAGTGTTTTCTAAATCTGGGTTGAACAGAAACGGCTTGACTTTCCGGTAGGAATGGTTTATGATTAGAGTTAAACTACTGGAGCTATATAAGAGGTAATTCTATGCTCAACCAACCTGTACTGGTCCTGAACCAAAATTACGAGCCTTTAAATATCTGCAGCGCTAAACGGGCAATTATTCTGGTCGTCCTGGGCAAGGCCGAGATTGTGGAAAGGCACAATGCGCTAATCAGAAGTGTCTCAATGAGCATCCCTCTTCCCAGCATTGTTCGACTGGGGATCTACATTCACCACCCGTTTGAGAAAATTGTGCTCTCCAAGCGAAACATAATAAAGAGAGACGGCCATCGTTGTCAATACTGTGGCACTACTCAAGGGCCAATGACGATTGACCATGTTATTCCTAAGAATCTGAAAGGGGAAGACTCCTGGGAGAATATGGTATGCGCTTGCATTAAGTGCAATAACAAGAAGGGCCATCGTCTGCCTGAAGAGGCGGAGATGAAACTCTTGCGCACTCCCAGAAAGCCTGCGAATGTCGTTTTCATCCGACATATTGTCACTATTTCTGACCACCGCTGGAAACCATATCTTTTCATGGAGTAAAAACCGATGAAAAAAAAACGAATATTAAGTGGAATGCGTCCCACTGGCAAACTGCATCTGGGCAATTATGAAGGGGCATTAAAGAACTGGGTTGCCCTCCAGGACGAGTATGAGATGTTCACTATGATCGCCGACTGGCACGCCCTGACGACGGAGTATATCCGGGCACAACCTGAATTGCACGAGTTGATCGAAGAAGTGGCTATCGACTATCTCGCCGCCGGGCTTGATCCAGAAAAATGTGCCATCTTTGTTCAGTCCGATGTCAAGGAACACGCTGAACTCCACCTCCTTTTCTCTATGATCACCCCTACTCCTTGGTTAATTCGCAACCCTACGGTAAAAGAGCAGGCCCGGGATCTGGGGCTGATCGAAAAGGATGAGGAGATCACCAGCATAAACTATGGCCTGTTAGGATACCCGGTATTGCAGGCTGCTGACATCCTTATCTACAAAGCACATGCTGTGCCGGTAGGAGAAGACCAGGTGCCGCACATTGAGCTGACTCGCCAGATCGCCCGGCGATTCAACTACCTTTATGGAAAGGAAGTTTTCCCTGAACCTGAGGCCCTGCTTACTAAAGTGGCACGGCTGCCCGGATTAGATGGCAAGAAGATGAGTAAATCCCAGGGAAATGTGATATATCTCTCTGATTCCCCTGATATTATTAGAGAGAAAACAAAGACTATGTTCACCGATCCCCTGAAGGTCTACCGAACCGATCCTGGCGACCCCGAGGTGAGAGGCTGTCCAGCGTTTGCTTATCACCAGATTTATAACACCTCAGAGACAGAACAGATTGAAGCCGATTGTAAGCAGGCAAAGCTGGGATGTGTGGACTGCAAGCGGCTGTTGGCAGAGCGGTTAGTGGAGGCACTTCAGCCTATAAGGGACAGAAGGGCAGAGATTGAGGTAAATCCTAAACTTGTGGGTGATGTCCTGGAAAAGGGGGGAAAAGAGGCCGAGGAGGTTGCCAAAGCGACAATAAACGAGGTGCGACACGCGATGGGCCTCGAGCATTGAACCGGCAATGAGATTGAATAGGTTTCTGGCTCAGGCAGGGATTGATTCGCGGCGGAAGTGCGATCTGCTTATTCAGCAGGGCAGGGTTTATATTAACGGTGTGCCTGTTACCCAACTGGGAATGAAGATAGATCCGAACAAAGACGAGATCATTTTCGACGGCAAGCCGGTCAGGGTAGGGGAGA
>DAOVDP010000205.1 GCA_030669445.1 Candidatus Latescibacterota bacterium
GCTGAGCTGGTAGAAGGGGTGCATAAAGAAGGCCTTTTGGTCACCGTGTGGACAGTAGATGAACCGTCAGAGATGAACCGCTTGATAAAAGTAGGGGTGGACGGGATAGCCACGAACTATCCGGAAAGACTCAAGAAAGTGTTGGGGCTCTTAACCCCAGATGGGAAAAACCAACCACGAATTTCATGAATGAAGACGAATTATCTCGGGAAATCAAGAACACCTATGCCAACGTTATTTGAGAGTAAGTTATCTTGACTTTGTTGGAGTAGAACAGAGTGTTTGAGAGACGGAAAGAAGCGATTTTGTTTGGCATTTGGGCTTTGGATTTTGTTATTAATCTAAAGGGGGCGCTTGACGGTGAAGGAGATCATAGCTCTGTTCTTAACACTGGGAGCACTGGGTTTGCTTATACTGAGCTGTAAGGGAGAAGAATCAGCCGCAGTGATCAGACCGCCAGCGGTAGCGGGCAGCTTCTATCCTGATTCACCATCTGAACTGAAAAAAATAGCAGAGGGGTTTCTCGCCCGGGCAACCGATGCAGAGATAGAAGGCCAGATAGTGGCTCTTCTGTCGCCTCATGCCGGATATGTCTTCTCCGGACAAATGGCAGCTTATTCGTACAAGCAACTGAAGAATAGAGAGTTTGATGATGTCATAATTATTGGGCCCAGCCATTGCCTCTACTTAAAGGGCGTTTCTGTAGGCAGTTGGGATTACTACCAGACGCCGCTGGGAAAGGTGGAAGTGGATATGGAACTGGTAGAGAAACTCAAGGCTGCTAATCCCCAAATCAAGTTCACCCCTGCCGCTCACTCTCGAGAACATGCGGTGGAGGTTCAATTACCCTTTCTGCAGTGCGTGCTGAGCAAGTTCAAGCTTGTACCCATCATTATGGGGAATCCCAGCCCAGAAAACTGCCAGATGCTGAGCGACGCCCTAATTAAGGCAATAGGAAACAAAAAGGTGCTCCTGGTGGCAAGCTCCGATATGTCCCACTATCCCCGCTACGAGGATGCCTGTCGGGTAGATCGACAGACCCTGGAGGTGATTGAATCCCTTGCCCCACTCAGACTTCTGCAGTCCAGCAGACAGATTTTAGGTCAAGGAATCCCCAACCTTGACTGTACGCTCTGTGGACTGGGAGCGGTAACGACAGTGTTGATGACCGCCAAGAGATTGGGAGCAACCGAGGTGAAGGTCCTCAAATACGCCAACTCCGGTGATGTGACTGTAATGGGGAGGACTAACCGCAACAGAGTAGTAGGTTACGGATCAGTAGTAGTTTATGGAACAGGTAGGTCAGAGGCTAAAGGACAAGGGCAAAGTGGAGAGTTCACCCTCACCGAGGAGCAGAAAGCAGCCCTCTTGCAAATTGCCCGAAGGACACTTAGCTGTCGTTTGAGGAAAGAGAAGATCCCTGAATTCCAGGTTCAGGATCCCGGTCTTCGCCAGAAAAGGGGCGTTTTTGTTACTTTGACCAACCAGGGAAGACTTCGGGGTTGTATAGGCCACTTTGCCCCTGATACTCCTTTGTACAGGCTCGTCTCCCAGATGACCGTTGCCGCTGCCACCCAGGATCACAGATTTGCCTACAACCTCATCACAGTGGATGAGCTTCCGGAGATAAGAATCGAGATATCTGTGCTTTCCCCGATGAGGAGGATAAAAAGCATAGATGAGATAAGGATGGGGGTAGACGGCATCTATATAAGGATGGGAAACCGGGCGGGTACTTTTCTCCCCCA
>DAOVDP010000207.1 GCA_030669445.1 Candidatus Latescibacterota bacterium
ATGTATTCCTTCAAGGACATTGCCCCTGGGCTTCAAGGGGTGTTGGCGGCGGGTTTGGCTGAATCTCCGTATTAATACCTCATCCTTTGCATCAAGAAACAGGATTTCGAGATAAAATCCTTCTTCTTTAATCTGTGTAAAGATAGACTGGTATTGATCGAGGAAACTCTCTTCTCGCACATCCATCACAAGGGCTACACGGGTGGGTATTGTGGAGGCATTTTCCGTAAGGGAGAGGAACTCGGGCAGGAGAGCTATTGGAAGATTGTCCACACAGTAATAGCCCATGTCTTCAAAGGCTTTGAGTACAGTACTCTTACCGGATCCGGACATGCCAGTTATGACTATCGTTTGAACCAGTTTGACCGGATTATCAGATGCTGAAATTACCACTGGCTTATCTAAAGTGGTTTGGGATTCAGATCTTACCATCCATTTCTTCTATTACTTTTTGAATGGAACGTGCATCCGGCGCTTCCATAATTCGCTGGAGCACTTCCTGGGACTTTAACAGCCTTGAAACCCGGGCTAATATTTTGAGATATGGGGTTGCAGAGTCGTCAGGCGCAAGCAAGAGGAACATAATGTGAACCGGAAGGTTATCCATTGCGTCAAATGGGATACCATCTGGGCTCCGACCGATTACTATGAGCATGTGGTCCAACTCGGGGAGTTTCCCATGTGGAATTGCCACTCCACTCCCAATACCTGTACTGCCCAGTTGTTCACGCTCCTTGAGGACAGATAATACGGTATCCTGGTCCAAGGCGGGCTCTATTTCTGCTACCCTTTTAGCCAGGCTGGCCAGTGCCTCTTCTTTGGATTTGGTATTAAGATTGAAGATGATACATCTGTTGCAAAGAAAATCGAGTATCTTCACAGTCATTACGGTTCGACTAATCCCAAAGTCCCATCCATACGCCAGTAAAGGACGTTTATTGCGTTGGTCTCAGCATTGGCAAACATCATGAAGTTTTGATTAAGTGACTGGAACTGAGCCGCTGCTTCCTCAACAGCCATGGGTTTGGCATCCATTTTTTTTGTGGTGATTATACCCAAGTCCTCTTTTCCTGTTTCAGGAGACGGTGAGATGTCTGAAGGGGCCGGCTCGGAAATTGAGCTGGATCCTCTCTTGCTGCGAATCTTTTCTTTATATCGCTTTAACTGCTTATAGATTTTGTCAGATACCAGATCTATAGCCGCCCGCATTTCATTCTGTTCTTCCTTGGCTGCTGCCCTTACGCCATCTCCTGAAATCACAACCTCCGCTGTCTGCCTGAATTTCTCCACTGACAAAACGACATTTACATCCATGGGACCATCGGCATATTTATTGAGTTTTTGGAGTCTGTTTTCAGCGTATTCGCGCAGTGCATCCGAGGGGTCTAGACGCCTAAATGTCACATTGATTTGCATAAAATGCCTCCAAGCGGGGATTTACTAATCGCTAATTTTTTTTAAATTATAATTAATTGCAGGTCGCTTGCGGCGACTTGAGGGCAAAATACCCATCAGGTCTCTGTATTTTGCCACAGTTCGTCTTGCAATACGTATATGG
>DAOVDP010000139.1 GCA_030669445.1 Candidatus Latescibacterota bacterium
CATACGGTCAAGACGCATCTCAATATGGAGATGGCTGCCACAGACGAGATGGTCAATATCGCCCGAGAGATTATGCCCGATATGGTCACCTTGGTGCCAGAAAAAAGAGAAGAACTCACCACTGAGGGGGGCCTGGATGTACTTCAGAAGACAAAGGAGCTGGAGATGGCGATTTCAACCCTTCACAGCAGTGAAATCTTAGTCAGCCTCTTTGTCGACCCTGATCTGAAACAGGTGAGAGAGTCAGCCCGGATCGGTGCCGACTACATCGAGCTTCACAGCGGCGAGTACGCCAACGCCACCGACTTCGCCCAAGAAACAGAACAGTGGGAAAAGATAAGGGACATGGCGATGGCCGGCGAAAAGTTGGGCCTGGGAGTCAACTCTGGACACGGCCTTAGTTACCAGAATGTCTCCCGTATCATTCAGATCAACCAGATCGAGGAAGTATCTATCGGCCATTCCATAATCGCCAGGGCAGTGCTGGTGGGACTGGAAAGAGCAGTCAGAGAAATGCTGACACTGGTGCGCAGATAGGCCCGGAACGATAAAGTCGATTTTGCCACAAAGACACCAAGAACACAAAGAAAGATACTTTGATAATTGAAAAGTTAGGTATTCTGTTTTTTTGTGCTCTTTGTGTCTTGGTGGCAAGATTTAACCGTATTACGAAAGAAATAATCTTCAACACCCAAATCCAAGAAGGGAGAGATCGATGAGGAGAAGCTGGATCTGGAAGGCGGTTCTTATTGTCATTGTGATCATTGCCTCGCTGTGGTCTATTTACCCCACAGTTAAGTTGCACACCCTTTCGGAAAAGGAGAAAGCCCGTTTGCGGCTGGAAGAATCCCGTAAGTTAGAGAAACTGGAGGCTAATGCTATCAAACTGGGTCTCGATCTGCAGGGGGGAACGCATTTAGTGTTGGAGGCGGACCTTTCTGATGTTCCTTCTGATAAGCGGGACAAAGCGGTAGCAAGCGCTATCAGAGTGATCAGAAACAGGGTAGACCAGTTTGGGGTGTCAGAGCCAATCATCCAGCAAGCGGCTGAGGAGAGAATAATTATTGAGCTGCCAGGGCTCCGGGATATCAGTCGGGCGAAGAAGTTAATCGGCGAGACCGCTCTGCTGGAGTTTAAACTCCTTAAAAGTCCCGATGACCTATCCCCTGTGCTCAGCAAAATAGACAAATTTCTGGCCCGGACAGATACCACTGTCAAAGAAGAAGAGACCCTTGAGGTCTTCCGCGAGGCCACTACGACTCACCCGTTCCAGTCGTTACTCGTCAAATATGGTCACTATATCGCTATCCCAACTGAAAATATAAATAAAGTGAAGGCCATCCTTGCTCGGCCTGAAATACAGGAACTTATTCCGGCGGATGCTCAGTTTCTCTTGGGACACAAACCGGAAGGCCCCCCAGAACAGCAGGTTTATCCGCTGTACTATGTCAAATCTCAACCGGAGATGACCGGGGCTATGGTAGGGGACGCCCGTGCCAATATCGGCACCGGCCAATATGAAGGGCAGCCTATTGTCGAGCTTTCTACCACCAGTGAAGGAGTGAGACTGTTCTCCCGGGTGACAGGTGCCAATATCGGCAAGCCGATGGCCATTGTTCTGGACGGCAAAGTGTACACAGCCCCGGAGATCAGAGATAAGATCCTCAATGGCCGCTCCATTATCACCGGCAGCCGTACATTGGAAGAGGCCAGCGACCTGGCTATTGTGCTCCGAACCGGTGCCCTGCCTGCCCCCTTGAATATCATCGAGGAGCGAACTGTAGGACCATCACTGGGAAGCGATTCCATCCGAACCGGACTTCGTGCCGGCATTATCGGTTTCCTTATAGTCATCGCCTTTATGATCTTCTACTATGGAACAGCAGGTCTAATCGCCGATTTTGCTCTCGTGTTGAACTTAGTGCTCATTTTAGGAGTGCTGGCAGGCTTCCACGCTACCCTTACCCTCCCCGGTATGGCCGGACTTATTCTCACCATCGGTATGGCAATAGACGCCAATGTGCTCATCTTTGAAAGAATCAGAGAGGAGTTGCGAGCAGGCAAAACCATTCGAGTTGCTATCGACAACGGTTACACCCGTGCCTTTAGAACCATCTTAGACGCCAACATAACTACTCTGATTGCCGCTCTGGTGCTTTATTACTTTGGTACCGGCCCGATAAGAGGATTCGCCGTGACCCTCTCCATTGGTATTCTGGCCAGTATGTTCACCGCCATAGTGGTGACAAGAGTGATCTTCGAGCTAATTACCGGGCGCGGGGCCAAAAAATTGAACATCGGGAAATTTGCCCCATTTATGGGCACAAGATTCAGATTTATCGACAGAAGACGCGCTGTTCTTCTGGGCTCTGGGGTAGCCATCCTGGTGGGGCTGTCTTCCCTTGTCCTACACAAAGGACCTAACCTGGGACTGGACTTCACTGGGGGAACCCTGTTGGGCATTCACTTTCGCACCCCTGTCCCTGTAGAAGAGATAAGAGAGTCCTTAGCCGAGGTTCAATTAGAGGAAGGAATTGTAGATCTCAGAGAAAGTGAGATTAAAGAATGGGGAGATCCAAATGATGTGCTTATCAGAGTGGGAGAACGAGAGGCCGGCACAGAGATAGCCGAGGCCATAAAAGGCACTTTGAAACAGCAGTTTAAGACAGCGATGCCCGGTAAGGAAGAAGAGTGGCTGCTGCGGCAGGAAAAGGTAGGGCCTAAGATTGGAAGTGAATTGAAAGGAAAAGCCATCAAGGCGATGGTGATCGCCCTGCTGGGGATGCTTATCTATATTGCCATACGATTTGAGTTTAAATTCGGCGTAGCTGCCGTTGTCGCCCTGTTTCACGATGTACTGATCACTATGGGGATATTCTCTCTGCTCAATAGAGAGTTCTCCTTAACCATTGTGGCTGCCTTGCTTACCATTGTCGGCTACTCTCTAAATGACACCATCGTGGTCTCTGACCGAATCAGAGAGGGGTTGAAACTTTACAAAAGGGAAAGATATCCCGACATCATTAACCGCTGTATAAATGAAACCTTAGGGCGAACCATGATCACCTCTTTAACTACTATCTTAGTAGTGCTGTCTCTGTTTCTATTCGGAGGAGAGGTGATTCACGATTTCTCTTTCGCCCTGTTAATCGGCGTGGTAGTGGGGACATATTCTTCCATTTACATCGTCAGTCCTATCCTGGTAGAATGGCAGGCCAAAGTGCAGAGGAAGAAACAGACGAAGTTAGCAACTGCTGCTGTCTCTCCCCGTGCAAGATCGAGAAAAAAGATGGTGTAAGATAGACAGTCGGGGCACAGACCTTTCTGCCCTTCAATCAAATTCTATCCGAAAAATTGAACACTGAAAAGCACCGAAATGGCACTGAATATGTAAAGGAAGCTTGCGAGAAGTTAACTGTAGAAATAAGTTAAGCCAGATTTGAACTTCACCATCATTTTTCGATTATTTCAGTGTTTCGTGAATCCGGCTTAAAAAGGCCCCGGTCTTCGAAACAGACCGGGGCCTTTCTCATTCTGGGGTGAGTGAGGGGACTTGAACCCCCGGCCACCAGGGCCACAACCTGGTGCTCTAACCAGACTGAGCTACACTCACCATCAATTATGGAGCACGCCTGGGGCGACTCGAACGCCCGACCTGCGGATTAGAAGTCCGCTGCTCTATCCAGCTGAGCTACAGGCGCATTAAGT
>DAOVDP010000103.1 GCA_030669445.1 Candidatus Latescibacterota bacterium
CGGGGCGACTTTCATGATCGGAGACCGGGATGAGAAGGATTCCGCCAGCATATCGTGGCGACACCTCTCGGACCCAGCATGTGACGCCGATGTGTTTGATGACTTCCATCTGTGGTCCGTTGGGAGAACCCTAAATGTGCTGGAAGCCCAGAAGTGATAAGGTCAATAACCGGATCGCCACCAGTAACATAAGGCATGCCAGCTCCAATTATTTACCCGAAGTTTAGGACTTATCCGAAACTGAGGGGCTCTAACAGCCCATAGGCTGGCAGGGTAGCAAATATAACAAGCAGCCAGAGGGCAAACTCTACGCTTCCCAGAACAATGTTTCTCTTCATTGCTACCACCTCCTGTTTTTTAAACCCAGTTGTTATTTAATTGAGGCTATCTGTCTGATAGAAATCCCCACCATCCTTCATTGTTCAACATAACCCCGAAACTAATCTTTGTTAAGCGAATTTTCACCCTTCTGTGCTATTTTTTGAAAGCAGATATCCCGCCTCTCGCTCGGGTTATCATTACCCGTATCTTTATTCTCCTCTTTGGAAAATAGGGCCTCACAAAACTCCCTTTTGGGGGACAGTGCGAAGAGAATTAGGGACAAACGATTTGACAAATCTGATCCTGTTTTTTTCCCCACGCCGGGGGGGGCAGGCCCATCGGTAAGAAGCCCACGATTTCAATCGTGGGGTCAAAATAGGAGAATAGCATCTAACCGATTCATCGGTTTTTTCATCAGGCGCCTGAGCGGTGAGAAAAGCCACAGTCAGAAATCCTGCATCATTAAACCGTTAAAACGGTTAATGATTTTATTAACACGTTTTTTAGACCCACGAATGAATTCGTGGGCTGCTAACGGGTGAATCCTGAATTTGATTCAAAGAAACAACAAGAAGCGAATACACTTTCAGTGTTTTTCACATAAGTCCACATTCCTAACCTTGCAGAAAAGAGAGGTTCAAGGTCCCCCAAACCGCCCTTTTTTTTAAGAATCTTGGTTTCATAACCACCAGTAAATACGAGAGCTTATGCTGGATTAGAATTGAGCTAAAATTCTGCTTTTGCAAATAATGTATTAACAAGGTATTCTGAGTTTTGTGAAGGGCTGTATTCCTGTAGAGACTATGGGAAGCAGTTATTGAGTTATTGGTGATTGGTGAAATAGCTCTACTCACCATTCACCAAATTATTTTCGTATCCACCAAGCAATTTCCTGAGTTTGCTTCCTATGTCCGCTGCTCTCATCAAGGCTTCGCCGATTAATACTGCATCAATACCAACTTGTTTCAATCTTATCACTTCTTGCCTGGTGCTAATTCCGCTCTCGCTGACCACTATTTTCTCCTCCGGGATCGAATCCAGCAGGCCAAATGTTGTGGTCAGATCTACCTTAAGACTCTTTAAATTCCGATTGTTAATTCCGATAACCTCTGCTCCAGCCAATAGAGCCTTTTGGAGTTCTTCTGAGGAGTGAACCTCTACCAAGACCCCTAACCCCAGTTCTGCCGCAATCCTGTGATAGTTCTTAAGTTGTGGTGCAGAGAGCAGGGCCACAATCAACAGCACAGCATCAGCACCGTGAAACCTGGCCTGGTAAATCTGGTACTCGTCAATGATGAAGTCCTTACGCAAGAGCGGAAGGCAGGTAGTCTTTCGTACCTGTTGTAGTGTTCGGATACTGCCCTGAAAGTATTTCTCCTCGGTTAAAACCGAAATTGCGCTGGCACCGTTTTCCTGGTAGACTCTGGCAATTTGAACGGGGTCAAAATCGGCTCGGATTAATCCCTTAGACGGGGATGCTTTCTTAATCTCGGCAATAAGTGCTATATCGTTGGAAATCTTTAAGGCCCCGACGAAATCCTTCGGCGGCGGCAGATCCTTGACGGCCGACCTCAAAGATACAAGAGAGACTCGCCGTTTTGCCGCCTCTACCGATTCCCTTTTGGATTGAACAATTCTCTCAAGCATCAGTTAATCACAGAACACTTTCAGTGTTTTTCAGTGTTCAATTCTTGTGGATATAAGTTAATCATAGTCTGGAGATTACTGAGTCTTCTCAACTGCTCCAATTTCTGCAGCGCCCTTCCAGAATCAATTGACTCTGCGGCGATTCCAATGCCCTCAGCTATCGTTTCGGCTTCACCAGCGGCGACAATGGCTACCCCGGCGTTTAGCAGAACGATGTCTCTCTTAGGACCTTTACTGCCCCCGAGAATAGACAATATGATTTCGGCGTTGTCCTCTGCACTGCCTCCTAACAAATCCTTCAGCTCTGCTTTCGACAGTCCCAATTCCTCTGGCTCAAGTTGGTAGGTACGAATTTCTCCCTCTGCCAGTTCGCTCACCCGAGTGGGGCCAGTGAGGGTAATTTCATCCAATCCGTCGTTGCCGTGGACCACGAAGGCATATTCAGAACCCAAGCTGCGCAGAACGTCAGCAATCACTTCGGTCAGCCCGGCATCGTAGACACCGATAAGCTGTCTTCTTGCTCCGGCAGGATTGGTTAAAGGGCCCAAAACGTTAAAGATCGTCCTTATTCCAATTTGACGGCGGGGACCGATGGCATATTTCATCGCCCCGTGCAAAAGGGGAGCAAAGAGAAAACCGATACCTGCCTCGTCCAAGCATCTCTCCACCCTTTCCGGTGGTATCTCGATGTTAATCCCCAAGGATTCCATAACATCGGCACTGCCGCAGTTGCTGGAGACAGAACGGTTTCCATGTTTGGCCACGCAACTCCCAGCACCGGCGGCGACAAAGGCAGCCACAGTAGAGATGTTGAAAGTACCATATCCATCTCCCCCGGTGCCACAAGTGTCAACAATAACCTCTTGCTTTGTTCTGATGGGAGTTACCTTCTGGCGCATCACCTGGGCTGAGCCAACGATTTCCTCCACCGTCTCTCCCTTTAATCGCAACGCCACCAAAAAAGCTGCTATCTGGGCATCCGTCGCCTTCCCACTCATAACCTCATTCATCACCGCAGCCGTCTCGTCTCTGGTGAGATCTTCTCCAGCTACACCCTTCGAAATAGCCTCTTTGATCATCGCTCTCCCTTTTGTAAAAACCGAACATGGCGTTGATTAAAACAGATTAGATCAAAAAACTCAGTCTAAATCAATGCCCAAATTTGATCAGTCTAAATCAATATTCAGGAAGCTTCTCAGCAGGTCTTTACCTTCCCTGGTCAGAATCGACTCAGGGTGAAACTGCACTGCCTCGACTACAAACTGCTTATGCCTCAATCCCATAATTATGCCATCTTTGGTTTCGGCAGATATCTCCAGACAATCCGGCAGACCAGACCGCTCCACAATTAGGGAGTGATACCTGGTGGCCACAAAGGGGTTTTTGATACCCGCAAAGATGGTCTTGCCGTCGTGAAATATCTCTGAGGTCTTGCCGTGCATCAGGTAAGGGGCACGGACCACTTTAGCACCAAATGCTTCCCCAACGGATTGATGCCCCAGACATACACCCAGGATGGGAATCCGTCCGGCGAAATGTCTGACCAGAGCGACAGAAATTCCCGCTTGCTTAGGGGTACAAGGCCCAGGTGAGATGACAATCCGCTCTGGTCCCATCCGCTCAATTTCTTCAATCCCCACCTCATCATTCCGCCGCACTTCTAAATCTGCCCCCAACTCCCCTAAGTATTGAACTAAATTGTAGGTAAAAGAATCGTAGTTGTCTATCACCAAGACCATAGAATTGAACCTCAGCCAGTTTCAATAAGTCTTAATCAACGCTGCATCAATGCTGTATGCCGTGGTTTTCGGCCATTTGGATTGCTTCGATCATAGCTTTAGCTTTATTCACCGTCTCTTCGAACTCCCTTTCGGGGTCAGAATCTGCGACTATGCCAGCGCCAGCTTGAATGTATGCCTTGCCGTCTTTAAACAGGATAGTGCGGATGGCTATGCAGGAATCCAGGTTGCCGGAGAGGTCCAGATAGCCGATGGCACCGGCGTAGACAGACCTTTTTGTTGGTTCCAGCTCGTCGATGATCTCCATTGCCCGGATCTTGGGAGCACCGGAGACGGTTCCGGCCGGAAAACAGGCAAACAGCGCATCAAACTGATCCGCCCCCTTTTTAAGCCTGCCACTGACATTGGAGACAATGTGCATCACATGGGAATATCTCTCTACCGACATAAGTTCGGTCATCTCGACCGATCCGTATTCACTAACCTTTCCCAGATCATTACGGCCGAGATCGACCAACATAATATGCTCCGCCCGCTCCTTCTGGTCGGAGAGAAGCTCTTTCTCTAAGATCTTGTCCTCAGTATCCGTACTGCCCCGGGGACGGGTACCTGCGATAGGGCGGGTCTCCACCACCCCGTTCTCAAACCTGACCAGAAGTTCAGGGGAAGAACCGGCAATCTCCACTCCGTTTAAGGCCATATAGTACATATAAGGAGAAGGATTAACTATACGAAGCATTCGGTAAATGTCGAAAGAATCCACTGAGACTTCTGTTTCAAAGCGCTGCGATAAGACCACTTGGATAACATCTCCCGCGAGAATGTATTCCTTGGCCCGGCGGACGCTCCTTAGAAACTTTTCCTTCTTTGTATTGGAAGTTACCTTACACCTGCTCTCTCCTGTTGAGAGTAACGGGTCGATAGGGCGCAGAAGCAGCCGCTCTAAGTCTTCAATCCTCCTTTGCACTTTTTGGTATTCCTTCTTTAGATCCCCTGTTCCGTTCACAGGAACGTTGCAGATGAGGAACATCTTGTGGCTTAGGTTGTCGAAGACCAAGATGGTATCGAAAAACAGGAAGACTATCTCGTCTAAATCTAAATCATCTTTTGTTCTATCCGGAATGTCTTCTATCAGTCTTATTGCGTCGTAGGACACATAGCCCACTGTGCCCCCGGTGAATCTTGGCAAGTCTTTAACAGGAGCAGGACGATACTGGTTGACCAGTTTTCTCAGATGAGCAATGGGCTCGCCCCTCATCTGTTCTGTTGCCCCGGTTATTCTGTCCTCAATGGTGATCCGGTTACCATTTGACCGGAAAATTTTGAACGGGGCAGCTCCCAAAAAAGAGTAGCGGGCAATC
>DAOVDP010000153.1 GCA_030669445.1 Candidatus Latescibacterota bacterium
TTAACTCAGATTACCCACGATCGGCTGTCGGTGGAGATTATGCGGGGTTGTACCCGTGGCTGCCGTTTCTGCAGTGCGGGGATGACCTACAGACCGGTTCGGGAGAGGCCGGTGGCTGATATAGTGGGGCAAATCAGGCAGGGAATCGACGCCTGCGGCTGGGAGGAAGTGTCGCTGCTATCCCTGTCTACATCTGATTACAGTGAACTTAGCCAACTTCTCTCTCAACTCAGCCCTTTGCTAACTTCCAGGAGATTGACCCTCTCGCTTCCCTCTATCCGGATGGACAATTTTACCCTGAAGCTGGCCCAGTCGATTCAGGGGGTTCGCAAGGCCGGCTTGACCTTCGCCCCTGAAGCCGGAACCCAGAGACTTAGAGAGGTAATCAATAAAAATCTGGACGAGAAAGAGCTTTTAGAGACTATCAGAACTGCTTACTCCGCTGGCTGGGGATCGGTCAAGCTCTATTTTATGATTGGGCTTCCTACCGAGACTTACGAAGATTTAGATGGGATAGTGGATTTGGTGAGGAAGATCGTCTACATCGGCAGACGACAGGGCGGAAAAGGCTTGCATATGAGTATTTCCCCGTTTTCTCCCAAACCCCATACCCCTTTCCAGTGGGATGCCCAGGAGAACCTGGAGCAGCTTAGGGAAAAATCTCACTACCTGCGAGACCGTATTCGCTGGAAGAGTGTACGGTTGAAGTGGAGAGAACCAGAAGTATCGTTCATAGAGGCGGTTTTCGCCCGGGGGGGGAGAAATCTCTCCCAGGTCTTATGGGAGGCGTGGACCAATGGGGCCAAGTTCGACAGCTGGACAGACTTCTTCGATTTCCAGCGCTGGATGGATGCCTTTCAGAAAACGGGTATTGACCCTTACCGAGAGGTGGGGACAAGACAACCTGATGCGCCTTTGCCCTGGGACCATATCTTTCCGGGGGTGACAAAGGAGTTCTTGAAAAAAGAGCGGGAAAAGGCTTTCATCCCGGAGCAGACCCCCGACTGTCGCACTGGTTGTGTGGAGTGCGGACTTCCTGTCCCCCTGAGAACAAAACAGCGGCTCCTTTCTACTGCAGTTGAAACAGCAGCCCCAAGTTCCAAGCCGGAAGAGGAGACCAAAGAGGCTGCTCTGTTTGGACGGAGGAGAAAAAAGAAGACGGCCGTTGCCCAGATAGCTAAGACCAGGGTAAGACTCAAATATGCCAAGGGGCAACAACTGAAATTCTTAGGTCACCTGGACTTGGTGGAGATATTCCATCGCGGGGTAAGGATAGCCCGGCTTCCTATGGATTACTCTCGGGGTTTTCACCCTCGTCCCAAAATGGCCTTTGGACCGCCGTTGAACCTGGGAATAACCAGCAGAGCTGAGTATGTGGATCTTCAGTTTGCCCAGCCCTGTTTGGAGAGTGTTAAGGAAAAATTGACCTTGGCGCTGCCTATGGGATTGGAGGTCTTGGAGGAGAGACCTATTTTGGGCAGAGCAGAGTCTTTGACCAAGATAATAAACTTAGCTGAGTACGCTGTCGAGCTGGAACCCGAGCTGGATATTGGGGACCTGGAGCAGGCAATTAAGAGATTTCAAAGTACTGAGGGTACTGAGGCCCCCACTGTTCAACGGAAGAAGAGAGGGTTAGTGAGGGAGGTGAATATAGGGTCTGGCACCAGGGAGATTTCGCTGACTTCCTCCCCGGCAGGCTTCCCTACACTCCGAATGCTGCTTCTGACCGGCAGCGACAACGATGTCCGCCCCACAGAGGTGCTGGAATGCCTGCTCGACTGGCCTCGGGAGAGAGTGCTTTCCTTAGATATTAGTCGCACTGCTCTTCATGTGGAGAAAAATGGGAAATTCATTAATCCAATGGGAGTGATATAGATTTGGCTACTGAGATAATAATCAATGTGGGCGTTTATGAGACTCGCATCGCCATTTTAGAAGACCAAAAAGTGATGGAGGTTTTAGTAGAGCGGCCCGAGAAGCAGAGGACGGTCGGTAATATCTACAAGGCAATAGTCGAGTCGGTTTTACCCGGAATGCAAGCGGCGTTTGTCAATATTGGCTTACAGAAAAGTGGCTTCCTGCCTCTGGGAGATGTAGAAGAGGGCCGTCTGTTCGATTTTGAAGTGGAGGCAGAGAAACCCCGGGCACCGGCATTCGGACAACACCTCCAACAAGGACAGGAGATCATCGTGCAGATCACCAAGGAGCCCATTGGCACCAAAGGGCCACGGGTAACCACAGAGATCTCTCTGCCAGGAAGGTTCGCTGTGCTCTTACCCAGTGATGACCGTATTGGGGTTTCCCGGAAGATTGCTAACTGGACAGAGAAAAGGCGTCTTAAGAAAGTAACCCAGGAGATAAAACCCGACGGTTTTGGAGTCATAGTCAGAACCGTTGCCAAAACCAAGGGGAAGGCCGAATTGGAAGGAGACATAAAGAATCTCCTTAAAATCTGGAACAAGGTCTACAAACGGGCTCAGAAGGTCAAGGCTCCGGTTCTGCTCCATCGAGAGATGGGAATGACTTCCAGTCTGATCAGAGATCTGTTTACCGACGATGTCGACCGGGTAGTGGTGGATTCCAAGCGGGAACATAAACAGATTGTTGCTTATCTCCGCTCTGTTTCTCCCCAGTTGTGTTCTAAGGTGGAGTTGCACGATGAAAAGACACCTCTATTCGATACCTTCAAGATAGAGCAAGAGATAGAAAAAACGTGGGATAGAAGAGTGTGGTTGAAAAAGGGTGCCTATCTGATCATCGATCACACGGAGGCCTTGGTGACTGTTGATGTGAACAGCGGCAGATATGTGGGCAAAACAGACCAAGGTAAGACGGCCTTAGTGATTAACTTGGAGGCAGCCGGGGAAATTGCCAGACAACTGAGGCTGCGGGACATCGGGGGGATTATTGTCATAGATTTTATCGATATGGCTTCGGCAAGGGCCAGGAAAAAGGTGTGGGAAAAGTTGATGGTAGCCCTGGGGAAAGACAGATCCAGGACAAATGCGCTGCCTATAACGGAGTTCGGTCTGGTGGAAATGACCCGCCAGAGAGTTCGTCCTAGTCTGCTCTACACCTTCAGTGAAATTTGCCCTGTCTGTAACGGAGTCGGAAGGGTTCAGGGGCGTGACACCACAGTGAGCAAAACCGAGAGGTGGCTCAAAAGGGCGCGGGCTGCTTCCGCAGAGAAGAATCTAATCCTCCAGGTTCATCCTTTAGTGGCTGAATACCTTTCAGAGAAGGACGAATCCCGGTTGAAACTGCTGAAGAAATCGACCAGAACTAAGGTTGACTTGGTCTCTGCCCCCGAGTTGGCTATAGAACAATATCGCTTTCTGTCAGCTAAAACAGGGAAGGACCTGACAGAACAATTTAAGGTGTGAATCTCACCTTCGGAGATTTTGAGAGTTCAAAAATTGCCTA
>DAOVDP010000190.1 GCA_030669445.1 Candidatus Latescibacterota bacterium
CCACCCCCAATAGCGACTATCATAGCTATTGTCTCTGTTGTCACCCATTACAAAGACCATACCCGGGGGCACCTTAACCGGTCCCAGATTGTCCCGATTGCTAAATCCTGCCGGAAAGGTTCGAGGGTCAAGCCGCTTGGATTTTGGGGGATTGGAAATTCTCTTACCATTTACATGGACTACCTTATCCTTGATCTCCACTGTCTGTCCCTCGATGGCAATGACGCGCTTTATAAAATCCTTGTATGGATTTCGGGGACTACGGAAAACAAGAATGTCGCCTGGGCGCGGCTCTCTGAAGCCCGGCAGGCGGAAATGGGGAAGTCCAACGGAAGTGAATGGGATATGGTCTGGACTGCTGGCCCCATAGATGAATTTGTTCACCAGCAAGAAATCACCGACCAACAGCGTGTCTTCCATAGAGCCGGAGGGTATGCGAAAGGCTTGGATCACAAACTGCCTGATGAAAAACGCAAGGATAAAGACATAGACAATTGTCTTAACATATTCCTTGAAAATAGCTGTTTTCTGCGATTTATTAATTCCTGCTGATTTCTCTTTCACTGCGGATACCCTATCACTTTATTCCTTCATCTTTTATCTTTTATCTTGCCCTTAGGTTTGATTTCTCTTTCACTACGGATACCCTATCATTTTATTAGCACAAATACCTCTTCCAAACGAGAGAATTGAACGCTGGGGGTAAGTTCTACTTTTTTGAACAGCCCCAGTTCCTGGCCTTCTATTTTGCTGATCTTCCCGATTTGTAACCCCTTGGGAAAAATCCCCCCCATACCGGAGGAGATAACTACATTTTCCAATTGGATATTACTTCTCAAGGGAATACCTTTTAATTTGAGCTTTCGTCCTCCTTCCCATTCTACAATCCCGAAGGAACGATCTTGATTTTGGACGACTGCACTAACCCGGCAGTTTCTATCCAGTAAAAGCTGCACTACGGAGCAAGTGAGGAAAATCTTAATGGTTCTTCCCACTAAGCCTTCGGCAGTTACCACGGGCATATTCTGTTTGATGCCGTCTTTGGACCCAATAGCAATTGTGATCGAGTTAATTCCTTGGCTGCCACTGGTGGCGATCACTTCTGCAGGAAGCAGGGAAAGTCCGCTTTCCTGTTCGAAATCAAGTAGTCGACGCAAGCGTACATTTTCTAATTCAGCCTCTCGGAGACGTTGCAATCCCATAGATAAACTGATGTTGCGTCGCCTTAGGAATTGGTTTTCTCGCCACACCTGGCTCATCTGGATAGCCTTAGAGAAAACCCGCTCTCCACCGCTGAATATGGCTGCTACCACTGTTTCACCAAACTTCACCTTCTCTCTTTCTCCTAACAGCATCATAACGCAAGAAAGAACAAAGACCATAGCAAACAAAAGATATTTTTTGTCGAAGAAGAAGGTTTTTGTAAGTTGTATCATCTTCGGTTAAAACAGTATCTTTCTGTAAGAGTCAGTATCTTCTAACACCCGACCTGTCCCTTTAACTACACAGGAGAGGGGATCTTCGGAGATGTTTACCGGTAGGCCCGTTTCCTCTCGGAGGCGTTGGTCTAAACCTCTGAGCAGCGCCCCACCTCCAGTCATAATAATACCTCGGTCGATAATGTCTGCAGCCAACTCCGGTGGAGTCCGTTCCAGGGTCAAACGGACTGCTTGCACAATAGCATTTACCGGTTCAGCCAGTGCTTCTCGAATCTCCTCTGAACGCACCACAATCGTCTTGGGAATCGCTGCCACCAAGTCCCGCCCTTTTACCGGTGCCTCTATCTCTTTCTCTAATGGGTAGACAGAACCTACTTGGCATTTCAGCTTTTCTGCTGTTCTCTCTCCGATGAGCAGATTATAATCCTTCTTCAAGTACTGGCCGATCGCCTGGTCCATCTCATCGCCAGCCATCCGGATAGAGGTGAGGGTGACAACTCCAGAAAGGGCGATCACAGCGATCTCTGATGTTCCTCCTCCTATGTCCAGTACCATTGAACCAATGGGCTCTTCTATGGGTAGTCCTACCCCAATAGCCGCTGCCATTGGTTCGGCAATCAGATGAATCTCGCTTGCCCCAGCGCGTTCAGCCGAATCTTTCACCGCCCTCTTCTCCACTTCGGTGATCCCTGAAGGTACTCCGATTATAATCCGTGGCCGTACCATAAATCTGCCTTTCAGCACCTTTTTTATGAAGAACCGGAGCATCTCCTCTGTCACTTCAAAATTGGCGATCACCCCGTCTTTTATGGGGCGGATAGTTTCAATCTCCCCAGGTGTTCGCCCCTCCATCTCTCTGGCCTCTGCCCCCACCGCCAATACCCGTCCTGTAGAGGTCTCTAAGGCCACACTGGAAGGCTCGTTGAGTACAATCCCCCT
>DAOVDP010000167.1 GCA_030669445.1 Candidatus Latescibacterota bacterium
CCGCATCAGGGTCAGGGCGAGGGGACGCTCTGGGGTGTCCACTGCTTCGTATTCTTTGAGTCCTTCGTTGATTATGGCCACTCCCCGTTTATCATCGCCCAAGTCGGCAAAGCAGACCTGAGGCGTGGTCATAGGTTGGGGTTCCACCCAGTCCCGGCATTCCGGCAGTTTGATGGGACGTTCGGCCACATCGAAGATGCTTTCAGCGTGGGAGACATCAGTCTGGATCTGGGTGGGGAACAACACCCGAAAGCGGTGGTCTCGGACTGTATTGTCGATGGTGGTCTTAATATCTACTTGTCGGGACTCCTGCGTGAGCGTAACTACAGAAGTGATAGGGAAATCCTTCAGGTGCTGGCTTCGTTGCTCCAGCGCAGGTTCGTAGCACTCCGGAAGCTGCATTACCAGCTCGATTCGGAAGGAGGCCTTCAAGGGCGTGTCTATAATCTTGCTGATGTGGGCCAACCCTCCCAGGGAGGTTATCACCCGATCGAAGGTGGGGGCAGTATGGATCCAGGCATTGCCACACTCGCCCGAGTCCTCAAAATAGTGTATTCCTCTGTAGACGGCGCCGTTTGTTTTGTCGGTGACATCGAGAGTGCCGTCTCCGTTTATCCCTACTGCTAAATACTCATTCTCCATAGTATGGACTCCAGTCACCAGTGAGCGGAAGTCCCGGCGTTCACCCCGCACAGGCCGAAAGCTGAAACCGAGTTCCCTAAAGCTGTAGGGTGTCACCTTGTAGGTCTTGTAACCGAAGGCAGGGATGTCTTCCGCCATAAAATGGATCTTGGCTCTGGTAGCCGGGAAGCTCAACAGCCGGTCGTGGGGATGATAGAAGGAAAATTTCCCCTCCTCCACATATTCGAGGCAGTGTTCCAGTTCTCTTCCGTTGCTGTCTTTGATCTTCACGTCCTGAAAATCCGGGTTCCGGTCAAAATCGACTACCACCTCTATCAGTTCTGAACGAGGATAGGGAAGGCTGTTGAAAATCACCAGGGCTGTCTCGTTCCCTTCCAGATCCCCATTGTCAATATTCAGGACGATATGCTTCAGACTTTCGCGAAGGATGTTCTCCGCCAAGTCCTGACATTGGTTAAGTCGATAGCTTATATCCCCAAACAGCCTGCTGGTAGCGCAGCCTCCGATGGTGTCGTGAGGGTGGACCTGAAACAGGAACTTCCACGCCTTTTCCAGGAATGAGGCAGGATATGGTTTGCCCAGGATCCAAGCAGCGGTGGCAAAGGGTTCAGCCCATTTCTGAAGCTGCCATTCTACTAAGAAATTCCGCTGTTTTAGGGGAATGCCAGAGGAGACCATCGAGCCGAAGGTCTGAGTGTAGAAGCCGTCCCGGACCGGATAACGCAGCTCCCCAACAACCTTCTGGGGATTTTTGAGGGATTTCTTGACCGCCTCCACATATTCTGGTAGGGTGCTTACAGTGATTTCATCTTCGATCTGTCCGGCTGCGTCCAACACCAGGTCCAGTTCGCAGGTATTGGGGAGACTGCTGTCGAAACCCTGAAGAGAGGGAATATGGCGGGTAGTAGCACTGGTGGTTTGATCTTCTATGTACAGGCGAATCCCCTCGGCAATTTTAGCTTTGTTATAGGGGACATTCGGTTTAAACTCAAACCAGTCTGATTTGTAGGAGAACTCGTCGGCCATATGAAAGGGAAATCCAGTCTTCTGCCAACTTACTTCGGTGTCCTGGTCGGCATCGGAGCGGTAGCGCTTTCTGCTCAGCACTGCAGGCCGATATACATAGATGGCAAAGCCGTAACGGGAGTGTTTGCCGAAACGGAGCCCCAAAACAGTGCTGCCATCCGGTGCCTCCCAGAGAAACTCCAAAGGCACCACATGGGTGGCGATGCCCCGGTAGCAGGAGGCACTGTCGATGCCAAATCCCCGCCAGATCTGGGGCATCTGAGAAGGCTGTCCCCAGCCACAAGGTGAATAGCCTACCTTCATCGGGCCTCCAAAACGTTCACATATCTTATGCCCAAACAGAATGTTTCTGATAATTGACTCTCCGGCGATGGAGAACATATCCGGCAGCACATACCACGGCCCGATCAAAAGCCGGCCTTCTGACACGTATTTTCTGATTTTCGCCTCTGCTTCAGGACATATCTCTAAATAGTCCTCTAAAGGAATCGACTGGCCGTCTAAGTGGTATTTGTACTCCGCACGGGTTTCGAATATCTCAAACAGCCGCTCCATCAGTTCCACCAGTTTCATCCGGGTTTCTTGAAAGCTGTAGAGCCATTCTCTGTCCCAGTGGGTGTTGAAGAAAACATGCAGGTGATATTTTTCTCGGCAACTGGCCATTGCTGCAATCTCTCAGTACTTGGGGTTCTTCTCTGACGCTATCTGATTTTCCGGTCAATGTTCCCCAATATATTGCCTTGTCCTGAATTGGTCAAGATAAAAGTTGACAAGAATGCTGTGGCTGACTATATTTTTACCATGGCTGAATGAAAACAACGGGAGCAGAGGGAGAAAAGTAAAGTTCAAAAGGAGAGAAAGATGCAGAACGAGTTAAAACAGGAAGTTTGGGAAATGAACTCAGAGCTACCCAAACAAGGATTGGTGACTATGACCAGTGGGAATGTGAGTGGCCGAGACCCGGAAACCGGCTATGTGGTTATCAAGCCCAGTGGGATGAAATTCGAGGAGATGCGACCAGCCGATATGATAGTCACCGATTTCCAGGGAAATGTTGTTGAGGGTGACCTTAAACCTTCTGTTGACTTGAAAAACCATCTTTACATCTATCGTCACCGTTCTGACATAAACGGGATTGCTCACACTCATTCTAACTATGCTACCAGTTTTGCGGTCTCAGGACAACCTATTCGACCCTATTTGACGGCGATAGCCGATGAGTTTGGAGGAGAGATTCCCTGCTCAGATTACGCCGACAATCAAGGGGACAACATTGGACGGGCGATT
>DAOVDP010000135.1 GCA_030669445.1 Candidatus Latescibacterota bacterium
AAGAAATCAGCGCCCTGCTGAACGGCAAGATCAATGACATTGTTGAATGCTTCAAATGTTGCGTCGCGGAGCACAGCAGCAATCTCGGGCGCCACGGCATGAACCCCTTCAAAAGGACTGTCCAAGTGCAAATCGGAACAGTGGACAAAACTAAATAACGGAGTCTCATTCATTATTGTGCCCTCTCGACTGGCTTGTCCTTTACACTCAGTGGCACCACCATTACCACCTCATTTCCCGAAAATCAATTCCTTATGTCCAAAAGTTTACGTTCTTTTCGGCTTTGCGTTAAAGTCTCACTCTCTGCAAAAAATCAAAACTTCAACAGAAAAATCACCGCTCGAAGCAGCAAGTTGGTGTAGATCCCCACAACCAAGTCGTCAACCATAACCCCCCACCCCCCAGGGAGTCGCTGCAAGCGATGCGCCGGGAAGGGCTTGACGATATCCAAGAACCTAAAGATAAAAAAGCCGAGAATCACAACTAAGGAGATTTTAGGCAGAAAAAGCACTGCTGCCAAAAATCCGACCACCTCGTCGATCACGATTCTGCCGGCATCTTCGCCCCAACATTGTTCAGCCTGGGTAGCTACAAACACACCGATGAAGAAAAACACAAAGGCAATAGAAAACCAGAACCACTGATTCGTAGTGGGAAGCAGCCAATAAAGAAGGGCAATAAAGGCACTACCAGCAGTTCCAGGAGCAAGGGGACAATAACCGGTGAGACACCCGCTGGCAACAAATTTGGCAACTCTGTTCACTCTGTAGTTCCTGCTGACTTATCCACTGGGACCTCTTCGGGCACAAAGATGAGCATCGCTAAATAGACCAGAACTCCCACCCCTACCGAGGCAAGCGTGCCTAATGTCCAGGCAAGACGGACAAAAGAGGGATCGATGTTAAAATATCTGGCCAGTCCTCCACAAACCCCGCCGATTATCCTGCCCTGGCGCACCCGGATGAGCCTTTTTCCACCCTCAAAAACGGAGCTATGTGCAATCTCCTCACTGCACCTCTGGTGGGAGATAAACAGCATAACCCCTATCGTTACCAAGAACAGTCCCCACATAAGTTTCCAAGGTATTCCCCAAAAAGGGCGCACCTTCCAGGCAAAAATCCCAAAATAGCTGAATACTAAGAAGACTCCCAGGGCCAGCAGAATGATCCCAAAGATGTGAACCGTTGTTGAGCGACGATTTGCTCGCTCTGGTGTTTCATGTTGGCCTTCACCGGGAGGCTGCTTAGGGATAATTATAGCCCCAATGATGTAGAGCAAGACCATAACCCAGCCGCCAAAGAGCACCAGAACTACAAGTCCAAGTCTCACCCAGGTGGGATCAATGCCAAAATGCTCGGCCAATCCGCCACACACACCAGCGATCATCTTGTGCCGCCCAGAACGATAAAGCCTCTTTGGTGCCGTGTTCTCTGAATTCATCTGAACCTCCTTAATCTATTGTTGATTCCTCCGTAAAGAGTCTAAAATCCACCACAGAGGCACGGAGACACGGAGAAAAGCACGAATATAATTACTTGATTATTTTGAAATTCGCTTCTCTCTGTGTCCTCTGTGTCTCCGTGGTGAAACGAGGTCTAGGCTCTTTTTACGAATCAATTATTCTACTGTTCTTAATGAGCCTCTAACCAATTAGGTCCAACACCTACCTCCACCTTGATCGGGACAGAAAGTTTCAGAGCCCTTTCCATTTCTCGAGTGATCACCTCTTCCGCCTGTTTCAGCTCTGCCTTCGGCACCTCAAAGGCCAGCTCGTCGTGCACCTGGAGAATCATCTTCGTCTGCATCCCTGCTTGCTTTAACCGGCGATGGATATTTATCATCGCGATTTTGATCAGATCGGCGGCGCTGCCTTGAATAGGAGTGTTCACTGCAGTACGCTCGGCAAACTCTCTCACTCGATTGTTAGAGCTATTAATGTCAGGAAGATAACGCCTACGTCCCAACAACGTAGTAACATAGCCTTTCTCCTTAGCCTCTTGGATTGTCCGCTCAATGTACTGCTTAACACCAGGATATACATGGAAATAGTTCTCAATGAATTCTTTGGCCTCCTGGACGGAAATATCCAACGCCTCTGACAGACCGTAGGGACTCATTCCGTACATAATGCCGAAGTTAATCACTTTAGCCTGTCGCCTCAGGTCAGGGGTGACATATTCAGGGGCAAGACCAAAACTCAATGCCGCTGTACGCAGGTGGATGTCCTTATCGTTTTGGAAGGCCTCAATTAGATTGCGATCACCGGAGAGGTGAGCCATAATTCGAAGTTCAATTTGGGAGTAGTCGGCATCTAAAAACAGATATTGGCTGCCTGCGGTCACAAAGGCCCGGCGTATATTTCGGCCTATTTCTGTTCGTATCGGGATGTTCTGGAGATTGGGATCGCTGGAGGAGAGTCTGCCCGTGGCAGTGACAGTCTGGTTGAAATTAGTATGAATCCGCCCGGTTTCCGAATTGACAAGCTTCGGCAAAGCGTCTACATAGGTCGACTTGAGTTTAGCTAATTGTCTGTATTCAAGCAATTTCTGGGGAAGCTCATATTTATGGGCTAACTCTTCCAAGACCCTCACATCGGTGGAGTAACCGGTCTTCGTCCTTTTACGGCTTGGCAAACTTAGCTTATCAAAAAGAATATGGGCTAATTGACGGGGAGAGTTGATGTTAAACTCTTCACCCGCCTCCTGGTAAATCTCCGCCGTCAGTCCGTTCAATTTCGCCTGCAACTCCTGGGACATTCGGTTCAAAAAGACAGTGTCCACGGAAACTCCGTTAAGTTCCATCTGTCGGAGCACTTCCATTAAAGGGACTTCCACCTGCTGGAACAATTCCATCAATCCCAATTGAACCAGCTCCGGTTCAAATATCTCCTTTAATCTCAAGGTGACATCGGCGTGTTCACAACAGTACTGGGTAACTTTCTCAAGGGGTAGCTCGGCAAAGCGTTCCTGTTTCCGGCCCTTCCCTACCAGGTCGGTCAGGGAATCTATCTTGTGATTCAGGTATTTGAGGCTAAGGTGATCAAGACTGTTCTGATGTCCAGAAGGGTCAAGCAGATAAGCAGCAACCATTGTGTCGAATAGAAAGCTCCGCGGGGTTATCCCGTGGCGGATAAGCACAGCGGTATTGTATTTAATGTTCTGCCCATATTTCTCAATCTTCTCATCTTCCAGGAGAGGTTTCAACCGGGAAAAAGCCAGCTCTAAGGGAAGATTCTCTTTTGAGGTGTGAGCCACGGGGATATAAAAGGCTTGCTGGGGGATGAATGCCAGAGAGATACCCACCACAGATGCCTGCATAGGATTTGGACCAGTAGTTTCTAAGTTTATAACAAACTTCCCCTCGGATTTTATCTCCTGGACAAGCTTTCCCAGTTCCTCCCCTGTGTGCACTACAGAATAGCTCACCTCTTCCCGTGCGGAGACAGGGGAAAGCTCTTTGAACAGCCGGTTAAACTCCAGCTCCTTGAAAATCTCAACCAGTTTTTCGTTGTCAAAGCCTTGGAACCTGTATCTTTCCAGGTCAAGGTCAACAGGAACACCGGTGTCGATTATTACCAATTCTTTTGACAGCCGGGCTTGCTGGGCGAACTCAATCAGGTTTCTTTTAAGCGCCGGTTTTGCCACTTTATGAGCATTTTCTAAGACGGCCTCCAAGCTCCCGAATTGTCGAATCATTGCGGCTGCGGTCTTCTGTCCCACCTTAGGCACACCCGGAATGTTATCCGAGCTGTCCCCCATTAGAGCCAGGAAATCTACCATCTCTTCTGGCCCCACCCCAAATTTTGCCCGCACTGCCTCCTGGTCGATTAGCTCGAACTCATCACCACTTCTCTTCGGATTGAGCATTTTGATCAACGGTGAGACAAGCTGGGTG
>DAOVDP010000044.1 GCA_030669445.1 Candidatus Latescibacterota bacterium
CCGGTGGGACTGTTTGCCTTAGCCTTTGCCTTAGACAGCGGTGCAGACACTACTATAATAATCGGTGCCCAGGGAGATGAGAAGAGACTTAAGCTGGCAGAGGATTTCGGGGCTACTCATACTCTGAATGTGAGCAATACCACGGTAGAAGAGCGTCACCAATTTGTGATGGACTATACAGGGGGACACGGCGCCGATGTGGTGATTGATACCACTGGCTCCCCCCAGGCTCTGTCAGAGGGAATACGTCTGGCAGCTAAAGGTGGAACCTACGCCCTGCCCGGGGTGGCGGTGCCCATCGGACAGGTGCCCATATCCTTCTATGAGGATGTAGCAGTGAAAAACCTGAGGATTCAAGGGGTGTGGGTCAGCGATACCCGGCACCTTTACCAGGCGGTTAGACTCGTTCTCTCGGGCAGATACCCCTTCGACAGGTTGGTCACCCACAAATTCGACCTTAAAGACGCCACCTGTGCGATGGAGATGATGGAGCGTAAACAGGCAATCAAGGCAGTTCTGAGGCCGTGAGTCTTCAGACAATCCTTGAACATATATCCGGAGAATTGAACACTGAAAAACAGCGAAAGGCACTGGATATTGATTAGGCGGCATTTGAATCCACTGTCCTGATTTTTCGGTTGTTTCGGTGTTCGTTCGGTGTTTTCCAGATCTGGATTGAAATTGTGTCCCATTGGAGGTGAAAATGCGCAGATATCAATGCGATGTGTTGGTGGTAGGTGGTGGGGGAGCGGCCATCAGGGCGGCCATTGCGGCTAAAGAAACTAACCCCAAAGCCAAGGTGATGCTGATCACTAAAGGCGAGTTCGGCAAAAGTGGGGTGACGGCCATCGCCTGTTCGGACAGAATGGCTTTTCATGCCACTCTCCCCTACACTGAACCAGGGACGTCCGACAATTGGAGGTATCACGCCGAGGATATTTATCGCATTGGCGGTTGTGTCTCGGACTGGGATCTGGCGGTGATCCTGGCCCAGAACTCCGGTGCTGCCTTTGAATACTTGGATGAACTGGGAGTGCCCTTTGTAAAGCATCCCGACGGCAGAGCCGACCAGTTCGTCACCGACGGTTCCGAATATGCCCGCGCCTGCTATACCGGCCCCAGGACCGCAAACCACATCGAAGAGGCCCTGGTCAGAGAGATCAGGAGTATGGATGTAGAGATACTCGATCACCTGATGCTCACCGAATTGATAACCTCTGAGGATGGCGGGCTGGTGATTGGCGCATTTGGACTTGACACTGAGACGGCAGAGTCTTCCAAAGACCGCGGAGTTTGCCTTTTCCAGACTAAGACGGTTGTGTTGGCAACCGGTGGTGCTGGCGGTGCCTTCAGGGTGAATGTCTATCCCCCTGGGATGACCGGCGACGGCTGTGCAGCCGCTTACCGGGCAGGAGCAGGGTTGGTGAATATGGAGTTCATTCAAATAGGTCTCTCTTCGGTTAAGACCCAATTAGCTTGCTCCGGCAGTATGATGCGCGCCCTGCCCCGCTTCGTCAATGAAAGTGGGGAGGAATTCTTGGCCGAATACTTTCCCTCAGGCACCTCCTCTGAGGAGATTTACAGCGTTGTCTTTGAAAAAGGCGCCAGTTGGCCAGTGTCAAACGAACATCCCTCCAGTTTGATAGATATCGCGGTGTTCAAAGAGATAAGCTCCGGGCATACCGTCTATCTCGATTACAGTAAAAACCCGTCCGGATTTAATTTTGATTCTCTAACCGGTGCAAATCGGCAGAGATATGAGACAGAAGTCAAGACTGAGATTTCTGTTCAGGACAGGGGGAAATCCCCTTTTAATCGGCTAAAGGAGATAAATCCTGCCTCGGTTGAGTGGTTAAAAGAGCACGGGGTGGACTTAGCCGGAGGGGATAAGGTGGAGTTGGCTCCGGCGATTCAGCACTTCCAGGGGGGGATAAAGATATCTCCTCGGGCCCGGACGAGTCTGGGAGGACTTTATGCGGCCGGGGAGTGTGCCGGCGGACAGCACGGCGCCAACCGTCCCGGAGGCAACGCCCTGATGGACTCCCAGGTGTTTGGGAGAATCGCCGGAGAGCAGGCGGCAGGGGAAGCAGAAACCATCGGTCTCTGTGATGTTCCCCAAGTTCTGGTTAACCAGCAAAGAGATAAAGTCGAACAGCTTTTAGATCCCACCCGGGGGCTGCCGGCCGCTGAGGCGAGAAGGGAGGTTCAGCAGATACTCTCTGGGGCTGCCAGTGTGGTAAGAACCCACCAGGAGTTGAGAGAAGGATTGACTCGGCTTGAGCAGTTGAGGGTGGAAGGCTTTCACGGCGACCAGAACGGACTGGCCTTCGCCTTGGAAACCCTCAATATCTTCGATGTGGTGGAGATGATTATGCGGGCTGCTCGCATCCGCCAAGAGTCCCGTGGTCCACACCTGTTTTTTTACAGCCCAGAGGATGAACGGCCACTGCCCGGAGACGACCAGAGGTGGAGAAAATATATCGTCATCTCCAAAGGGTCAGAAGGAATGGAACTGGAGACCAGAAAGCCGGTAAGACCGGAAGAATAGGTTCTCTCCGCCTCGGAGACTTGAGGAAAGGCAGGCTATAGGTCCAGTAGTGGCAGGGCAATGTCTGATGTATGAATTGAAATTCAGGCAGACGGCTTGGAGATTGAAGATTGAAGATTGAAAATTGAAGATTAAAAATCGAAGACTGGAAAATCGTGAGTTATGGGCCGTAATAAGAGTGACTGTCGTGAG
Source organism: Candidatus Latescibacterota bacterium (assembly GCA_030669445.1). GTDB lineage: Bacteria > Latescibacterota > MVCY01 > MVCY01 > MVCY01 > MVCY01. The sequence continues at coordinate 2,741 of DAOVDP010000044.1, forward strand.
AGGAGGAAGTTCTCAGGAAAATATTTCTAACCACGAATAAATACGAGTTAACGCCAATTTATCCATATAATTAAAAGATATTCGTGCAAATTCGTGGCTGAATTTTTTTGGAGAATTTTGGATTTTTCCCTTGACAAGAAGGGATTTTTTGTTTAGGTTGTTTTGAGCATATGCTCAAAATTAATTCAGAGAGGCTTCCGTAATGATTATCGCTGTTGCCAGCGGCAAAGGGGGAACGGGCAAAACTACTGTGGTCACCAACTTAGCCTGGCTTCTTAAATCGGAGGGAGTGACCCTTTTAGACTGCGATGTAGAAGAGCCCAACAGCGCCCTTTTTCTCAGGCCAAAGTGGGAAGAGAGCAACTCGTTCCGGCAGTTTGTCCCCGAAGTAGACCTGGAGAAATGCACCTACTGCGGCCAGTGTTCCCAGCTCTGTCAGTTTGGGGCTATTATCACTGTGAAAGAGAACATTTTGGTTTTTCCCGAGCTCTGTCACAGTTGCTTAGGTTGTAAGCGCATCTGTCCAGTGGATGCTATCGGTGATGGAGAGAGGGAATTGGGCACTGTGAGCGTGGGTAGGGCAGGAGCGATTCGTTTTGTCCAGGGAGAGCTCAGAATAGGAGAAGCCCAGGCTCCCCCTCTGATCCGGGAGGTGAAACTTCGGGGAATCGTGCCGGCCAGGAAGAATGTTGTGCTCATTGATTCGCCGCCGGGCACCTCGTGCCCGGTCATCGAAGCGGTGAAAGGAAGCGATCTGGTGGTGCTGGTCACTGAGCCTACACCCTTCGGGCTTCACGATCTCAAATTGGCTGTGGAGATGGTTCGGACATTGAAACTCCGCTGCGGTTTGGTGATCAACCGTTCCACCATAGGAGACCGAAAGGTGTGGAGCTATTGCCAAGAGGAAAACATCCCTATCCTTCTGGAAATAGCCGATGATCGCAGGATCGCTGAGGTCTATTCCAGGGGAGAACTTGTTGTGGAAGCACTGCCTGAATACAGGAAGGCATTCAGACATCTATACCAGCAGATTTTGACCCTAACAAAAAGGAACTGATGAAAGAGATAGTTATACTAAGCGGTAAGGGAGGCACAGGAAAAACTACCCTCACGGCCTCGCTGGCTGCCCTCTGGAAGAATAAGGTAACGGCCGACTGTGATGTGGACGCTGCCGACCTTCATCTTATCCTCAGGCCGGAGATCAAGCAGCGTACCGATTTCTACGGCGGAAAAGAAGCAGTCATTGACCTGGAGAAGTGTACCCAATGTGGCCAATGCCAGGAAGTATGCGTGTTCGATGCCATCGATGCCGATTTTGTAGTGAGCGAAATCAATTGTGAAGGATGCGGTGCTTGTTACTATTTCTGCCCGGCCGAGGCGATCTCGCTGATTGACCGCCATTCCGGGGAGTGGTATCTCTCAGAGACGCGATTCGGTCCCTTAGTACATGCCCGTCTGGGGATTGCTGAGGAGAACTCAGGAAAGTTGGTCAGCTTGGTTAAGGGCCAGGCTAAAATGTTAGCCGAACAACGCCATTTGGAGACAATCTTGGTGGACGGTTCCCCGGGAATAGGTTGTCCAGTGATCAGTTCCCTTGCCGGAGCTGATTTAGTGCTGGTAGTAACCGAACCTACTATTTCTGCTAAGCACGATATGGAGCGGATTTTCAGCCTGGCTAAGCACTTTGGGGTGCCAGCCGCAGCAGTGGTGAACAAATACGATCTAAATGAAAACCTCACTGAAGAGGTGGAGTCCCTATGTCACAGAGAGGGAGTTGAACTACTCGGCCGCATCTCCTACGATCCTGTGGTTACCGAGGCAATGGTTCAAGGCAAGGCGATAGTGGAGTATACCGACGGCACCGTGGCACAAGAGGTTCGAAATATTTTGGGGAACCTTCAGGCAGCATTGTGAAGTTTAACCCAAATTCGGGAAAATTAAACACTGAAAAACACCGAAAGATACTGAACATTGTTTGGTTACTGGTGATCGGTTATTGGTGAACCAGTCACCAATAACCAATTCTCATTCGTTGTTTCGGTGTTTCTGAATCTGGGATTTATATACATCTTAAAGGAAGACATTTCTTATGCCAAGACCTAAAAAATCACGTTGGGTAGCGTTCTATCCCCTGGTCACTTATTTCAAACCCCAGGGCATTCCACTCCGACTTCTCAGTCAGGTGGTGCTCACTGTGGATGAGTTAGAGGCCTTACGATTGGCTGACCTGGAAGGGATGAATCAGGATGAGGCCGCCCAGCGAATGAAGGTCTCCCGACCCACTTTTGGACGAATTGTGACTCAGGCCCGCAAGAGGGTGGCCGATGCCTTGGTGAACGGAAAGGCTATCCAGGTTCAAGGTGGGGAATTTATTATGCCGCCTCCCGGTCCCCCTTTTGGTCGAGGACCTCATCGCTGGGGGAAAGGGCCGTGGAGATAAAAATACTAACTATCTTTCTTTAAAGAAGGGAGTTGAAAATGCAAAAGACAGATGTGCTGGTTATCGGTGGAGGGCCGGCTGGAATTATCGTTGCCGTTACGGCCAAAGTCAATTACCCAGACAAGAAGGTTACCCTGGTGCGAACGGAGGAGCAAGTCCTGGTTCCCTGTGGCATCCCTTATATTTTTGGGACCTTAGAGGATAGTTCCAAAAACATTGTCCCCGATGCCGCCTTGACCAATGCCGGGGTTGAACTAAAGGTAGATGAAGTAGTTGTAGTTGACCGTGCTAAAAAGGTAGCTTCTCTTGCTGATGGGGGGAGTATCCAGTTCGATAAGCTCGTCTTCGCCACAGGCTCAACTGCTTATATGCCTCAGTGGCTGAAAGGAGCAGATTTAGAAAATGTGTTTACTGTCCAGAAAAATAAAGTTTATCTGGACAAGGCCAGACAAAAGCTCCAAGAGCTTGACAAAATTGCGATTGTTGGCGCTGGCTTTATCGGTGTTGAAATCGCTGACGAGCTCGCCAAGATCGGGAAAAAAGTCACTATTGTTGAGAAATTGCCTTCCGTACTGCCCTTAGCTTTTGATAAAGAAATAACGTCTGATGCTGGAACCCTGCTTTCCAGCCGGGGAGTTACCCTGAAGACAGGTGTAGGAGTCAAGGAGGTTCTTGGCAATGGCACAGTTACAGGGGTTCTGCTTGAAAACGGTGAGGAGCTGGAGGCAGAAGCGATTATTCTGGCTATGGGATATCGTCCCAATTCCACTCTGGCGAAGAAGACTGGACTGAGGATCGGTCATAAGAACGCTATTTGGGTAGACGAATATATGAGAACCGACGATTCTGATGTCTTTGCTATCGGTGACTGCGCGGAGAGAAAGAGCTTCATAACTAGAAAACTCACTGAGATTATGTTAGCTTCTACGGCTGTTTCAGAGGCGAGAATTGCCGGGGCCAATCTTTATAAACTTCAAGTAGTCAAAACCTTCAGTGGTACTATTGGTATTTTTTCTACTGCTATTGGAGATACAGCCTTTGGCTCTGCCGGCCTTACCGAGTGGCAGGCCAAACAAGAGGGTTTTGACATCGTCTCCGCTACTTTTGAGAGTGTGGATAAGCATCCAGGTACTTTGCCTGGAGCCCATAAGCAGCGGGTTAAACTTATCGCTGCTCGAAAATCAGGTGTGCTTATTGGGGGACAGGCTATGGGCGGGAACACCGCAGGTGAGGTAATGAATATCATAGGCTTGGCCATTCAGACTCGGACAACAGTGGATAATCTGCTTACTGCTCAGATAGGAACACATCCACTTCTGACTTCGGCACCGACTACCTATCCGATTGTCAAGGCAGCCGAGAAAATAGTAGCGATGCGCAGTTAGTTTTGGAAGGAGGTGAAAATAGACATGCCTGGTTTTGACGGTACAGGTCCCAGAGGGCTTGGACCTATGACCGGCGGGTGCCGCGGTTACTGTGTGCTTCCTGTAAAGGGGCCAAATAGCTCAACCCAGAGCAGGAAATCCCAGGGTCTGACTGGAATTCAGGGAAGATCTGTGTCTGCTGTTTATCCTTACCGGGTTTTTCCTTATCCTGCATTTTTCTATCCCCGGTCCTGGGGATATTATCCCTTTGGGAGATTTAGTCAGTGGAGATAATCTCCAGACCAAAGTTTCACAGCAATGAGGTTTTTGAACTTCAAAGAGAATCAAAAGGAGGTGAGAGACAATGCCACGAGGAGATGGAACCGGGCCGATGGGGTTAGGACCTATGACAGGCAGGGCAGCCGGTTACTGTGCCGGCTATCCAGTGCCCGGATTTATGAACCCCTACGGCGGACGTCCGGGCTTAGGTTTGGGAGCTGGTTACCCTATGGGGTGGGCGGCAGCCCCCTACGCTGCCTCGGGGGCGTATCCCGGCTACGGCATGCCCGCTTGGGGTTGGGGCGGACGGCGATTTTCGGGCTTTGGCCGACGTCCCTTTGGCCCCGGCATCAGACGAGGCCGGGGAAGATGGTAATAGCCATCATTTGAAACTAAATCAAGTCAAAGGAGGTGAAACATAATGCCACGAGGAGACGGAACCGGACCGATGGGGTTTGGACCTATGACGGGCAGAGCAGCCGGTTACTGTGCCGGCTATTCGGTACCCGGGTTCATGAACCCCTACGGCGGGCGCTTGGGACTTGGCTTCGGTCGGGGTCGGGGCTTCGGATGGCGGAGAGGGGGATATCCCTATGCACCAGCCCCTTACCCATACGAAGCACCGGTAGCCCCTTATGGGTATCCGCCAGTTGGGGCACCCACAGCCCCTTATGGGTATCCGCCGGTTGGGGATCCCTATGCTCCTGCCGCTACTCCAGATCAGGAGGCCGACTATCTGAAGAACCAGGCAGATGTACTGAAAGAACAACTGGACCAGATTCAGAAACGTATCTCTGAACTGGAGACCGAGAAAGAAGCCAAGTGAGGCTCCAGGGGAGGGAGAGGATTTTGCCTCTCCCTCCCCACTCAAAAACCAGGGGGTCCTGAGTTATGCCTACTTACGAATACAAGTGTGAAGCCTGCGGACACCGCTTCACCCGCTTCCAGAAGATGAGCGATGAGCCGGTCCAAGTCTGTCCGGAGTGCTCCGGAGCGGTTCGGAGACTTATATCCGGCGGTGCTGGAATAATCTTCAAGGGGTCGGGCTTTTATGAGACAGACTACAAGAGAGCATCCGAATCCTTCGCTCCTTGCTGTGGTGTAAATACCCCTTGCGATTCTCCCAAGAGATGCTGCCAGAAATAGGGAATATGCTGGGGGGGATAAGGTTGCCAATCTAAACTGATCTAACAGCACATTAACCAATAGGAGAAATCCAAGTTCCCTTAAGGGGAAAGTCATTTCTACTTGCTGGATGGTTCACCAAATTTTGTCCTTGCAAATTCCTGAGTAGTTTTTGTATATTAACCAAAGATTCAACAACTCACAATAATCAGAAAGGAGGGAAGTAAAATGCCAAGAGGAGATGGAACTGGTCCTTTAGGTCAAGGCCCAGGGACTGGCAGAGGAATGGGGCAGAGTGGCGGTCGGGGTCGTATGGATGGCACCAAGGCCGGTGCAGGCCCCAGTGGAAACTGCGTTTGTCCAAGCTGTGGCACCAAGGTTCCTCACAGCCGAGGAGTACCCTGCTACAATGCGTCTTGTCCCAAATGTGGGGCTAAAATGGTCAGAGAATAGAGAGGAGGAACTATGAAGATCGCCATCACTGCACGGGGGAAGGATTTGGAGTCAGAGGTAGACCCTCGTTTCGGCAGGTGCGAGTATTTTATCATTTTTGACACCGAAACTGGGGCCTTTGAGGCGCTGGACAATGCCAGCATCAGTCTGGGAGGTGGTGCAGGTATCCAGAGTGC
>DAOVDP010000144.1 GCA_030669445.1 Candidatus Latescibacterota bacterium
ACCTGTCACGAAAGATTTATGGTTTGCAGTTCCATCCAGAGGTAACTCACACCCCTTGTGGGATGAAGATATTAGAGGCATTTATCAGCGAATGTGGCTGTGAACGGACCTGGACAACAAAAGGGTATATGGAATTGGCGATCAACCAGATCAAAGACCAGGTGGGAGAGCGAAATGTATTCCTGTTGGTGTCCGGAGGAGTTGACTCCAGCGTGGCCTTTGCCCTGTTAAGCAAAGCGCTGGGGGCAGAGAGGGTTTGTGGACTACTAATAGACAATGGCTTTATGCGAAAAGATGAAGTGGTCCAGATCGGCGAATATGGGGGCCTCCTTGGTAGACTCATGGTGGTAGATGCCTCGGAACAGTTCCTCCAAGCTGTCAAAGGTGAGATAGATCCCGAGAAGAAAAGGAGGATTATCGGCGAGGTATTTATTCAGGTCCAGAACGAGACACTGAATCAGCTTGGTTTCGATAAAGGTCAGTGGATGTTAGGGCAGGGGACCATTTATCCAGATACCATTGAGTCTGGTGGAACCGAACAAGCAGCTCGAATCAAAACCCATCATAACCGCGTGGAGGTCGTTCAGAAACTCATCGCTCAGGGCAGAGTGATCGAGCCCTTAGCCTCCTTATATAAAGACGAGGTCCGAGAGGTAGGGCTTCAATTGAAACTTCCTGCCGACTTACTCTGGCGTCACCCTTTTCCTGGTCCTGGACTTGCAGTGCGCGCTCTGTGTGCTAAAGGCGAAGACTACCTTCCTGGATGGGAAAAAATTGAACATCAGGTCGATTCCATCGCCAGAAAATCCCAACTGGAGGCCCGGCTCCTACCGATAAGAACTGTGGGGGTACAGGGTGATTCCAGAACCTATACTAATCCTGTAGCCCTCATCGGCAAAGCAGACTGGAGAATGCTGGAAAAAGTCTCCACTCGAATAACTAACAACATCGCTGAGGTTAACCGGGTTATCCATCTGGTCACACCGGCCAGATTGCCCAGACTGGCGGTGAAAAGTTGCTATTTGACCAAAGAGAGACTTGATTTACTACGTCAAGCAGATTTCGTTGTTACAGAACAGTTATACAAGGAGAACTTATCCCGGGAAATTTGGCAAATGCCTGTGATACTTATACCACTCTCCTCTGATGGTGAGAAAGAGAGCATTGTGCTTCGTCCGGTCTGTTCAGCCGATGCTATGACTGCCCGGTTTGCCGAAATTCCCCATGAAATTCTCCGCCGGATATCTGAACTTATCACTGGAATCAAGGGCATAGAGGCTGTGTTCTATGATGTTACTCATAAACCACCGGGAACTATCGAGTGGGAATAGTTTTATTTAGAGGAGGAATCTTCGTTGGTATTAGCAGAGTTACTGGATGAAAGCCTCATTTTGCTGAAGGAAAGACACAGGTCAAAAGAGGAACTCTTGGAGGTTATGGTGGACAAGCTCGTTCAAACCGGGAAAGTCAATAATAAGAAAGAACTATTGAAGATAATTATGCAGAGAGAGAAAGCTGCCTCTACCGGTTTTGGCCGAGGGGTAGCTATCCCCCACGGAACAAGCAAAGTCGGAGACAGAGTAGTCACCGTTTTTGCCCGGGTTGATTGCGGAGTTGATTTCGGCGCCTTAGACGGAAACCCCGTTCATTTGGTCTTCCTATTGATTACTCCCGAGAAGGACACAAGATCTTACCTCACAGTTCTTGCTCAGCTTTCTGGAGTGTTAAGAAAGGAATCGTTCAGAAACAGACTTTTGCACTGCCAAACGGCTGCTGAAATTATTCAGACATTTCGAGAAGAAAACTAAAAAAGAGGCTATTTTTTTCTTGACATTTTTGTGCAGTGCACTATATTTGTTATAAAAACTGGAGGGGACAATGGCGAGGGTAATTAGAAAGTACGCTAATCGCAGACTTTATGACACTGAGCAGAAAAAGACGATCACGCTGAACGACGTGGCTGCCTTGGTGAAAAGCGGCATTGAAGTCCAAATAGTTGACAATAAAACCGGAGAAGATATCACTGCGCACACTTTTTCGCAGATATTGGCAGGCCAGACAAAAGGGTGGCAGCAAGAGGCCATCTCGCTGGAACTGTTGAAAAGATTGATCCAGAAAGGAGGTGCAGAAATGTTAGAGGCAGTCAAGAAGGCGATGCTGGCAGGCATCGGTGCTTTGGACCTCAGCCGGGAAAAGGGAGAGAAGTTCGTCGACGAGCTGATTAAAAGGGGCGAAAAACCTAAGAATGAAGGGGCTAAATTGGTAAAGGAAACCCTTGATAAGGCCGAGAAGAAGACAGCAGAGATTAAGGAGAAAATCGACGAACGGGTGAAGGAACTAATTCCTAAATTTATGCACCGGCAGAGTGAACAGATTGCCGAGTTGAACCAAAAGATCGACGCACTGACCAAGATTGTGGAAAAATTAGAGAAGAAGCCTTAGTGTTTTCTTAGCTCCCTGTTTTTCAAAAAGGGTCACCGGCTGTCAAACCGGTGGCTCTTTTATCATCTGTCCTGCAAGGTGAAAAAAGGTTGCTTTTTGAACGACTTTTCAGTTAATTATGATCCGTTCGTAAAAAGTGCAATTCGGCCACAAAGACACAAAGAGCACAAAGAAAATGAAACCTATAATCATTTAATTATTAGAGACATTTCTTCTTCGTGTCCTTGGTGCCTTTGTGGCAAGATCGCTTTTGGCGATTTTTTACGAGTCAATCAATTATTAGCTTAAATCTATGATGGAATCACCGAAAAAGGAGGATCAATTGCACGCAGTAGTATGCATTAAACAGGTCCCAGAGACCACGGAGGTGAGGTTTGATCCGGAGACAAACACTATGGTGAGGGAAGGGGTTCCCGGTATCATAAACCCCTTTGACGAATATGCCATTGAGGAGGCCTTGCTCACTAAGGACCGCTTCGGAGGCAAGGTGACTGTGCTCACTATGGGACCACCTCAGGCAGCCGAGACCCTGAGGAAAACACTGGCTATGGGAGTCGACCAGGTAGTGTTGGTGACTGACAGGGCCTTCGCCGGGGCGGATACCTTGGCAACCTCTTATACTCTCGCTATGGCTATAAGAAAACTCGCTCCTGTGGATATTGTCTTTTGTGGCCGACAGGCCATAGACGGTGACACCGGCCAAGTAGGCCCAGGAGTGGCCCACAGACTTGGCACCCCTCAATTGACTTCTGTTTCTAAGGTCAAAAATATAGATTGGGAGTCAAGAAGGATTGAAGTAGAGCGGTTGCTGGAAAGCGGGATTCAAGTGATAGAAAGCCGTTTACCTGCCTTGCTTACGGTGGTCAAAGACATCAACCAACCCCGGCTTCCTTCACTTCTGAGGATGAAACGGGCAAAACAGGCAGAGATACCCACCTGGAACGCTACTGACATAGAAGCTGATCCTGCCCAAATCGGTCTGGAAGGTTCTCCTACCCAAGTGATAAAGACCTTCTCCCCGCCTAAAAGGAGAGGCGGTCAGAGACTCTCCGGCGAGCCTGAAGAGATGGCGAAAGAACTGGTGGATAAGCTATTCGCAGCAAAGATAATCTAAGAAACGGAGGTACGGTGTGGCATTACTTGAGGTGATAAGAGACAAATG
>DAOVDP010000073.1 GCA_030669445.1 Candidatus Latescibacterota bacterium
CAAGATATTCGGCGATGGGAAAGTGGTCCAGTCCGCATATTCTATAATGGTACCCAAAAAGGAGGTGTTAAAAATGGGCAATACTGCTAAGGTAAATATTACATTACCTACAGAGGAACTGAGTAGACTCGATACCTTTGCCCAAAAGGAACATCAGACTCGAAGCGGGTTAATTCGTGAGGCAGTGAGGTCTTTTATGAGGCAGCGAGAAGAGGAGGAAAAGAGACGGAAGGAGAGGATGCAGGAGGCGGCTCTGGATATACGAAAGCTAAGGGAAAAAGCCGGTAGTTGGGATGGCATTTCGGAGATCAGGAGATGGAGGGAAGCTCGGTGAAGCAGATATCCGAGGACAGATACGTGGTTGACGCCAGTGTAGCGGTAAAGTGGTACTCTAAAGCAGATGAGGAAGATCTGACCAAGGCCGACCTATTGATGGATGAGCATATAGAGGGAAAATGTACCCTTTTTGCCCCTTCTTTGCTCTTGTACGAGCTAAGCAATGCCCTCAGATTTAATCCCAACTTTACTGAGCAGGACGTCATCAGGGCAATAAACGACTTTAACGAACTTAATATCCAGATGATTGATTTCGGTAGCCTACTGTTTGAAACCATATCCTTAGCATATCGCAAGGAACTAACTGTTTACGATTCTGTTTATGTGACTGCTTCTGAGGTCTACAATATTCCATTGGTTACCGCTGATCGGAAACTCTATGAAAAAGTTAAGGATTTATCCTTTGTTATATTCTTAACCGATTTGAAGTGATATAACTTACGCTCTGTTAAAATAAGCTATTAGGTTCCCACCAGAGACTTAATCTCACTGGAGGGGAAAGCACCAGCGTCCGATAGGCCTTAACCCCTACCCTCCTCTTTCCTGCTCTAATTTGTCGAGGAACCGGCGGAGCATCTCGCTTGCGAACTTGGTGTCCGCCGGTTTTTTTGTTCTCAGGTAAAGTCTGAGGCTCTCTATCTCCTGGCTGGCTGGGCTGGCTGATTCCTCTGCGAAGTCCAGAAGATGAGCCAAAGGGATCTTAAGCGCTGTGGCTAATTTGTCTAAGGTTTCCAAAGTGGGCGTCGAGATAGCCCTCTCGATTGTTCCTATCTCATCTACGCTCAGATCTGCCAATTCGGCAAGCTGTGCCTGAGTGAGGCCCCTCGAAGGTCCGCTGAGATATTTTTGGAAAGGGCGATGGATTATTTACATGTATTCAAGTCGAAAAATTGAGATTAGAGGTACCGAAGTGTTCTTTAGACATCTTCACTTTAGTAAAGATGTTTGGTGAACCGATCTGGAAACTCTAATCGAAAGTTTCGACTTGGAGATAGGTAGTTGACAGATTCCGAAAAAGCCCGATAAATCGGGCTTTTCTGACAGTACCAACTCCTCAAACTGGAGGGGAGAAATGAAGGCAAAGGTACGCATCTCGGTGTTTGTTTTTCTTACAGTTTCCTTCATTCCAAATGGATACTTGATCTCCCAGACGCTTCCACCGATTTCCAAGCTGAGAGCTTCCAGAAAAGGAATTATTCACAAGTCGCTACTTGAGTTGCATGATAGCTACCTCTCTGAAGGTCTATCGGAAAATAGAATACGGGCGAAGAGATTAGGAATCAAGTCTGTAGGAGAAAAAGTGAGAGTTGATATTGACTTCTATGGTGAGAAACCGTCGATAGAATACTTAGCAAAATTCGGAATAGAAAAGGACGATTCCTTCTACGAGTATGGGAATCATATTCAGATGACAGTCCCGATAAGGAATATCAGAGTTTTAGAAAATTTCCCCAATGTAGCCAGCGTTAAATTGCCTCCGAAGGGCCACCCAGATATTGTAAGCCAGGGTGTCAAAGTAATCGGGGTTTCAGAATATCATGAGAAGGGATATAATGGCGAAGGGGTTAAGGTCGCGATTATTGACGGAGGGTTTTCTGGTTATAGCTCGCTTCTTGGTTATGAACTTCCCAATGCAGTGATTACAAAATCTTTCTACGGTAGTGTATCTGGATATGGAGACATAACTGGTGAAGGGGAAGATCATGGAACTGCTTGTGCAGAGATAATTTATGATATTGCTCCGGAAGCAACGTTTTATCTTATAAATTTTGAGACCCTTGCAGAGCTTAATGCTGCTGTTGACTACGTTATTAGCCAGAATGTTGATATAGTATCTCATTCTATGGGTTGGTTCAACACATCAAACTACGATGGCACAGGAAATGTGTGTAGCCTTGTAGACAAAGCTCGACAGAAACATATTCTCTGGGTAAACAGTGCTGGTAATTCTGCCAACAAACATTATGAAGGGTATTTCTCTGACCCAGACGATGATGGCTGGCACAATTTCTCTGGGGTGGAAGAGGTGATAGAGATCGAGGCCGACACTGGGGATATGATGGATGTCTATCTGAGTTGGAACGCCTGGCCGAGAACATCTAAAGATTATGATCTCTATTTATGGAAGAAAAACTCCTCAGGAGAGTTTGAGAAGTTAGAATCGAGCGAAAATGCTCAGATTGGATATCAGGAACCGACCGAGAGCATACATTACGAGGCAACCTACACGGGAACTTACTACGTCTCGGTTCGGAAGAGGTCCGACAGTGGTAGTTCCAAGATAGAGATATTTTCAAGCCGCAAGTTTACTGGAGATTCTGTTCCAGAAAGCAGTATCCCAGACCCAGCATGTTCGGAGAATGCTTTGGCTGTTGGGGCAACTTGGTGGTATAACGACAGCCTTGAAGATTTTAGCTCACGTGGGCCGACAAACAATGACAGGATAAAGCCGGATCTTGTAGCTCCAAACTCTGTTTCCACGTTCACATATTCCAGTTTCGGGGGAACATCAGCTTCCTGTCCACATGTTGCGGGTGCTGCAGTTCTTACGCTTGAACTGAATCCGACCTGGAATCCTGCAGAGATAGAGAATTTTCTTTTTGCTAATGCCAGAGATTTAGGGGCATGGAGAAAAGATAATCTATACGGTTGGGGAAGGATTTCACTCCCAGAACCTCCATCTAAGCCAAACTTAAGGCCATATAAACTTGCAGACTGGGATTATGAACTGGTTCCTTCCTCTGTTAAGGGAACGAATACTGTAGACCAGTTGATCGGTGATGAGGTCACCTATTTTGATTTGGCGGTTCTCAATGATAGTGAGACTGATATTGATTCAACACAGATCATTGAGGTGTACATATATATCGATGGAAGCTTTGTAAAAAAACTTACTCGTACAAAAGGAAAAGGACTTCAGGCTGGGTGGTACGTTTACTGGACAGACTTGCCAATCAGAGTCGAACCTGGAACGCACATGGTCCGATTTGAGGTAGACCCTCTCAATAGGATTAACGAGAGCAACGAAGATGATAATATTTGGGAGAGGTCGTTCACATGGATAAAGATATGGAGAGAATATACCTTCCAGACCACCGATCACGCTGCAAGGATAAAAATAGATGGAATCTGGCACGATTCCCCCGAGACCTTCAAATGGGAAGATGACACGGATCACGGCGTTAAGGTATCTTCCGTTCAAAATATCTCGGCTGATTCCCGGTACAAATTTACCAACTGGAGTGGAAAGAGCACAGGCACGGATACCACAATCTCCATTCACGCCAGTTCTGAGGCAGCGGGAACTTACCAGGCCAATTATGAGAAACAGTATATCTTGGTACTGGATACAGATCCCTCTGGTCTGTGGGGACCAGCTTCTTCTCCATCGATAAATCCGCCTCCAGAGCCCGGGAACTGGTACAATGAAGGACAAACCGTCACTCTAGCAGCTCCTGACACTGCCGGCGATCATGCTTTCAACCATTGGGAGTCGGACGGCAAGATTGCAGAGGGGAATCCTATCACAATCACAATGGATACCACTCATAGAGTAGTTGCCTTCTATGAACTTCTCCACCAATTTGCTCGCATGACTGTAGAAACCGCCAATACCTCAGTAGCACCAGTTGACCTTCATTTCGGTGTCCGTCCAGATGGCACAGACGGATATGACAAGGACCTTGATGTGTTGAGTCCACCACCGTCTCCTGACACTGAGTTGGATGCCTACTTCTCAATCTCTGGATTGTTCAACAGGTTGTCCACCGACATAAGGCCATCCGAAAGGGCCCCAGTGATCTGGACTCTGGTCGTGGATTCAAAGTCGGATTTCACCTTGACCTGGGCCATCTCAGCCCTGCCACCCAGTTATAAACGTGTTACCCTAACGAACACAATCGACATGAGGACAGACACCACAGCAAGCTTTGACTCTGGAAAATACACCCTTGAGATAGTGGCAGACACAACTCGGTATGTTAGTGTCATTATTTCTCTCAAGGCTGGCTGGAACCTGGTTTCTCTGCCAGTCACCCCTGTCGATAGCACTCTGAGTTCTCTCTTCCGTGAAGCTATAATAGCCTACGGATGGGATGGCTCCAAATATGTGAAAGTGACAACCCTACGAACGGGCAAAGGCTACTGGATCGCTATGGGAGAGGATCGGACATATACTATAACGGGGACTGTTCTTAGTTCTTATACCCAAGAGATAACGGCAGGCTGGAACCTAATGGGTTCCTGTTCCGATACCGTAGAATTTGCCAGCCTGACCACTGTGCCGCCCGGATGCCTGGTGGCCGGAGGCCTGTGGACCTATGGCCCTGAAAAGCGCAGTTATGTCTCCTGTTCCGCCCTTGAACCTGGCAAGGGGTACTGGCTGGCAGCTACATCTGATGCAAAACTTGCCGTCGGAAGCGGGTTCTCTAAAGTCGCAGCAAAGGTCGCAAACCACAACAGACTCTCCGACTTCATCGAGAAATACGGCCCACTACCTCAGTTACCACGGTTAACCGGAGCTAAGCAACAGATTGAATGCAGCAATAAAGGACAACTGCCCGGATATCATCTTTTCCAGAATATTCCCAACCCATTCAACACTTGGACCAGCATCTTCTTTGAGCTTCCTCAAAGTGGCCATGTTACCTTAAGGATATATGACCCTCTGGGCAGAACCATAAAGATCTTGGCTGATGGGGAATTCAAGGCCGGTCGCTGGAGTGTGCGTTGGGATGGTAAGGATAGATCGGGGAACCAAGTAGCAAGTGGGGTTTACCTATATCGCTTAACAACTGAGTATTACACCAGCACTAAGAGGATGCTATTCTTGAAATAAACGGGAGTCCAAAGATGCCAAAGAGACTTATCATTACAAGCATTATACTTGTCAGTCCCATTGTACTTTATGCTGGAGAAGCCTTGGCGTTACCTTGGACAGTCGATTTGAGCTTACAAAGCACAGATACCTCTATCGAACCTATTATCCTAACCTTTGGCTGGAATGATGAGGCCACAGAAGGCTTCAATTCAGGAATAGACCTGCCTTCTCCTCCCAGTCCTCCGGAAACCACATTTGATGTCTACTTTCCCACCACTGGAATATTTACAAAACTCTCAAAAGATATCAGAAAATCAGGGGTCACGCCTGTTTCGTGGAACATAGTGACAAGCGGGACGGAAGGGAAGGTTAGCTGGGATCCAGCCGATATCTTGGAGATTTCCTCTGTCGAGAGAATTCGTTTTACAATAGATGGAACAGATATGTCCCAGGTCGATCGGCTCTCTTTCGTCGCTGGAAGCACGCTTACAGTCAGGATAGAAAGCAAGCCCTTGCCTAATCCCGGGGATTTCAACTCTGATGGGAGGGTCTGGACAGAGGACTTTGTGATGTTTGTGGAGAAGTTCGGCCTGACTCAAGATGACCCGATATTCGACGCTGCTTACGATCTAAACAACGACGGCAGAATTTGGACAGAAGACTTCTGCGAGTTTGTAAGGTGGTTCGGCACAAGCTATTGAGTCAAGCGTGCCTTTTTGCCTTGATAGAGGAGTTTAGCTACCCAAGACTTCTAATTCTCGACACTCTGAACCATAAAAATTGCCCGAAGATATTAGCTGCTCCGGGCGCTTTTTATTCATAGATCCTTTTTCGCCGCCGCATAGGAGAGGTCTAAAATCCTGCCTGGGACAAAGGGACCACGGTCGTTCACTCGGACTATGTCCGTCATAAACCCGTAAACGGGTGCGTCCAAATTGCCCGGCCCTTTCTACCAGGAAACTCCGCTTTTCTCTAATAGCCCACCTTTCACTCCCGCAGCTTATTCAGCCCCCTTTCAATCCTGTCCATTGCCTGTTCGATGTTCTCCATAGAGGTGGCGTAGGAGAGCCTGATATGGTTGTCGGCCCCGAAGCCAGCGCCAGGCACACAGGCCACTTTTTGCTCCTCCAAAAGAAAATCACAAAGCGACACGGAGCCGTCTATTCTGGTATCCCCTAACGAAGTACCATAA
>DAOVDP010000165.1 GCA_030669445.1 Candidatus Latescibacterota bacterium
TTAACTATCCTATCTACCAATTCGGGAAACCCGATTCCTGCGGCTTGGGCCGCTTGGGGAACCAGACTGGTTTGGGTCATTCCTGGCAGCGTGTTTACCTCCAGGCAAAACAACTTTCCCTCGTTACTGAGGCGAAAATCCACCCTCCCGTATCCTTTGCAATAAAGCAGTCGATAAGCCCTCAAGGCCTGGGAGCTGATTTGCCTTTGCAGTGCGGGGGAGATCTCCGCGGGGACAACATATTGGCTCATTCCCTGGGTATACTTACAGGTGTAATCGTAAACCTCATGCTTGGGGATGATCTCGATCACTGGCAGAGGCTCCCTGTCCAAAATGGCCACTGTCATATCTCTGCCAGGGACATATTCCTCGATTATTACCTCTTGGTCATATTCCTTGGCCAGTTCCAAAGCTGGGGCTAACTGTTCCCGACGCTCCACCACAGTTAATCCTATTGTTGAACCCTGGGCATTAGGTTTGACTACCCAGGGGAATCCCAGCTCACTCTCAACTCTTTCGACAATGCTCGAAAGCTGGCGTAAGTCTTCATCAGAGAGAACAATCCAGGAAGCGGTTTCCACCCCTGCTTGACGGAACATCATCTTGGAAACATGTTTATTCATAGCCAGTGCGCTTGCCAGCGGACCTGACCCGGTGTAAGTGATTCCTGCCATCTCCAACAGGCTCTGGACACCCCCATTTTCTCCAACACCACCGTGAAAGGCCAAAAACACTACATCTGCCTCCGCTACCACAGGCATTCGGACAACATCCAGCACCTGACCGGAGTAAAAAGGTAGGTTTTGCTCTTCCGCTGAATTGAGAGTGTTCGACAAAACCTGTGTATCTTTGAACACCGTATCGATCAAACCTACCTGGTGTCCGGCTGCCTTTAACGCTCTCCCAATTGTTGTTCCAGAACTTATGGATATTCCTCTTTCGGCGGAATCACCGCCCATAAGCACCGCTATTTTCAATTCTGCCGCTCCTGTTGCTCCACCAAAGCCACTGCCCCAGCAGCAATTCCCTCCCCTCTTCCCAAGGCTCCCAATCCCTCGGCGGTGGTAACCTTAATGGATATCCACTCAGGCCCAATTTGCAGGACACGAACCAGATTGTGAACCATCAGAGGAACATACGGGCCAAGCGCAGGCCTTTCGGCAACGATGGTGGAATCTATATTCACCACCTTAGCAGATCTTTCCCGCAACAAATCCACCACTTGTTCCAGAAGCAGAAGACTGGAGATGTCCTTGAACTTTGGATCCGAGGGGGGAAAATGAACTCCAATATCCCCCAGGGCCAAAGCCCCCAACAGAGCATCAGTTACAGCATGACAGAGAACATCTGCATCAGAGTGACCCAGCAGTCCCCACCCAAAAGGGATATCCACACCCCCTAAGATCAACTTCCTCCCCTCCACTAACCGGTGAACATCGTATCCCTGACCAATCCTCAGGCACATTCTACTCCGCTCCTCCCAAAAAGTTCTGATACCCGTCATTCTGAGGGAGCGTAGCGACCGAAGAATCTTGGCTTTTCAAGCAAAGAGAGAGATTCTTCGCTGCGCTCAGAATGACCACCTTCTGAGCAACGGTGAATCCATCAGAAATAATTTGAAGGAACACTACTCTGCTTCTCCCTGTTTTTTCAACTCTTCCCAGCGTTTCATCCTCTCTGTTATCTTCTTCTCGTAACCCTGGTCACTGGGGTGGTAATATCTTCTATCCCGAAGGTTTTCGGGGAGATATTCCTGCGCGATATAGTGATTTTTGAAATTATGGGCATATTTGTAACCTTTGGCATAGCCTAATTCTTTCATCAGTTTTGTAGGAGCGTTGCGAATATGAAGAGGGACAGGTAGATTTTGCAGCTCTTGGATATCTTTTCTAACCTCACCGTAAGCTATTTCCATAGCATTGCTTTTAGGAGCAGTGGCAAGATATACGGCTGCCTGGGCCAGGGCCAGTTCCCCTTCGGGGGAACCTAAAAAGTGAAAGGCCTCTTTAGCGGCAACAGCTATACAGATTGCTTGTGGGTCGGCGTTTCCGACATCTTCCGAGGCGAAGCGCACCATTCTGCGAGCCACATAAAGCGGGTCCTCTCCGGCCTCCAGCATTCTGGCCAACCAGTAGAGGGCGGCGTCTGGATCTGAGCCCCGTATGCTCTTGTGAAAAGCGGAGATGATGTTGTAGTGTTCCTCCCCCTGACGGTCGTAGAGGAGGGCCTTGCGCTGCATAGCCTCTTCTACGGTCTGAAGCTGAATCCGGCGGATACCATCTTTATCAGGCGAGGTCATTAAACCCGCCATCTCCAGGGTATTCAGGGCCACCCGGGCATCTCCATCTGCCATCTGGGCAATGTGTCCGATAACCTCAGGATCAATTTGAACTCTTAAGTCGCCAAGTCCTCTTTCCGAATCTGATAGGGCACGACGCAGAACAGTCTCTATGTCACTTTGAGTTAAGGACTTGAACAGAAAAACCCTGGAACGGGAGAGCAGCGGAGAGGTTATCTCAAAGGAGGGATTTTCAGTGGTGGCTCCTATAAGAATGATGGTTCCATCTTCTACATAGGGCAGAAAGGCATCTTGCTGAGCTTTATTGAACCGATGAAATTCGTCAACAAAGAGGATAGTTCTTTTCCCAGAGTATCTTTGTTGCTCCTTTGTCTTAGCGATTATCTCCCTTATCTCTTTTATCCCTGAGGTAACAGCACTGAAGCAGATGAAACGGGCCCCGGTTCGGTTGGTAATAATATGGGCCAGACTTGTCTTCCCAGTACCTGGAGGTCCCCAGAAGATAACCGAACTAATTTGATCGGCCTCGATGGCCCGGCGGAGAACCCTCCCCTGGCCCAAAATGTGTTCTTGGCCCACAAACTCTTCCAGCGAGCGAGGACGCATTCTGTCAGCCAGAGGTGCCCGCCTTTCAGGAACCCCTTTCCGTTGTGTTTCAAACAGATCCATACTTTGTCTCGAAATAGC
>DAOVDP010000124.1 GCA_030669445.1 Candidatus Latescibacterota bacterium
CTAATTGAGCGCAAAAGATCGGAGATCTGGGGCGCTCTGGAAGAAGTTATTCAGGACTGCTGTGTACTTCTCAATCGGGCTCCTACATTACACCGCCTTGGCATTCAGGCCTTCGAACCTGTGTTAGTGGAGGAAAAGGCGATAAGGATTCATCCTTTGGTCTGTGCCGCTTTCAATGCCGATTTCGATGGTGATCAGATGGCAGTACATATTCCCTTGTCTATTGAGGCCCAGATTGAGGCCAGGGTCCTGATGCTTTCCTCTAAGAATGTCCTTTTGCCTGCTAATGGCAAACCTGTCATTATTGATAAACCCCAGGATATCGCTCTGGGATGTTACTATCTTACCAAGATAAAAGCTGACAGCCACGGAGAAGGAAAGATATTCTCCAATCCAGAAGAAGTTCTGTTTGCTCACGAACACGATAGCGTTGGACTCCATGCCAAAATCAAGGTTAGGGTCGATGGTACCATAATCGAGACAACCGCGGGCAGGATCGTCTTCAACCAGATACTTCCCCTGGGGTTTGGTTTTGTGAATAAGCTGTTGGAGAAAACCAACTCCAAGAGATAGCGGCTTCCATCTATCGGAAGCTGGGAGCAACTCAGACGGTAGAGTTCGTTGATAAACTGAAGGATTTAGGATTCCACTATGCCACCCAAGCAGGTGTGACTTTTGGAATAGATGATTTGATCATTCCCCCGAAGAAACAGACCATAGTAAAAGAGGCTATGGGAGAGGTGAGTGAGATAGAAAAGCAGTACAATCAGGGAGTTATTACTGATAGTGAAAGATACAATAAAATCATTGACATCTGGACCCATGCCACTAATGATGTGTCTCAAGCACTGCTTGAGGAATTAAGCAAGGATAGGGACGGTTTCAATCCGGTTTTTATGATGGCAGATTCGGGTGCTCGGGGCAGTCAGGAACAGATACGACAGTTAGCAGGGATGCGAGGGTTAATGTCGAAACCCCAGAGGAAACTCACCGGGGGAGTAGGGGAGATCATTGAAACCCCTATCATTGCTAACTTCCGCGAAGGGCTTTCTGTGCTTGAGTATTTCATTTCCACCCATGGTACACGCAAAGGGTTGGCAGATACGGCATTAAAGACAGCCGAAGCCGGCTACCTGACTAGGAAACTGGTGGATGTGGCCCAGGATGTGACTGTCATGGAACAGGATTGTGGGAGTATTCGGGGCATAAAGATTGAGGCGCTCAAGGATGGAGATGAGGTGGTAGAACCCTTGTTTGACAGAATTGTAGGCCGTGTGCTCTCAGAGGATGTAGCTGACCCCTTCACCGGGGAATTAGTTGCCTCTGCCGGACAGGAGATCACCGAAGAGGTGGCTTCCAGAATAGTTGATGCTGGAATTGAATCAGCAAACATTCGTTCGGTGCTTACCTGTGAGTCCCGAAAAGGTGTTTGCGTCAAATGCTATGGAAGAGACTTAGCCACTGGAAAGCTGGTAAATATCGGTGAAGCAGTGGGGATTATTGCAGCTCAGAGTATTGGAGAGCCAGGGACCCAGTTGACTTTGCGAACTTTTCATGTGGGGGGTACGGCAAGCAGAATTGCAGAGCAGTCTGAAATAGCAGCAAGACGTCCAGGAAAGGTGCAATACAGAGATATAAACTATGTATCCAAGAACGGCAACGAACCCCCGTTTATTGTAGTAGGAAGAAACGGTTACATAGAGTTGTTAAATGAACAAGAGATGGTACGAGGAAAGCAGCATGTGCCTTATGGTGCCGAACTTCTGGTGAAAGAGGGACAAAAGGTCGAGAAATCGGAGGTGCTGATCAGATGGGATCCTTACAGCAATGTGATTTTGACCGACCGTCCTGGAAGGGTTAAGTTCGTTGATATTAAGGACGGTGTTACCCTGCGCGAAGAGTTGGATGAAATAACAGGTTTGCGGCAGCGTGTCATAGTTGAACAGCGCGACAGATCCTTAAGTCCATGTATTGAAATTATTGATTCCAAAGGAACTAGGCTTCGCAACTATAGTATTCCTGTGGGAGCACATCTACTGGTTCATGACAAGCAGACACTTGAGCCAGGAGATACGCTGGTCAAGATCCCTCGCGCTATGGTTAAGACAAAAGATATCACGGGTGGTCTACCCAGAGTAACCGAGCTGTTTGAGGCCCGAATTCCTAAATCTCTGGCCGTGGTCACTGAAGTAGATGGGGAAGTCAAAATAGGAGGATTAATTCGAGGTTCCAGGGAGATAATCGTCACTGGCGAAAGTGGAGAACAGAGGACATATTTAATCCCTTACGGCAAACATTTAGTAGTTCACGATGGCGATCATGTGACCGCAGGAGAAAAGCTTTCCGAAGGCCCGGTGAATCCCCATGATACTTTGGCAATTCTGGGACCGCAGAGGGTGGCTGAATACTTGGTTAATGAGGTCCAAGAAGTCTATCGTATGCAGGGAGTGAGAGTAAACGACAAGCATATAGAGATAATCGTTCGCCAGATGCTTCAAAAGGTGAAAATAATCGATCCAGGTGATACTAACTTTCTGGAAGGTGAGCGGGCAAATCGTTGGGTTGTGAATGAAGAGAACCAAAGAATAAATGCTGAAGGCGGCAAACCTGCCACCTATGATTACGTGCTACTGGGAATAACCAAAGCTGCCCTGATGACCGACAGTTTTATCTCAGCAGCCTCATTCCAGGAAACAACCCGAGTGCTTACCGATGCGGCAGTGCAGGGCAAGGTCGACTGCCTGGCTGGGTTGAAGGAGAATGTTATTGTCGGGCGGCTTATTCCTGCTGGAACAGGAGCACCTCGATACAGAGGAATATCTTTTGCGGAGACCGACAATGCGACCATTGAACAGGAACCCTCGCTGGAAAGTGATTTGACACCTCAGGTGCCGGCAGTTTCCGTTGCTCCAGAACAGACCGTTTGAGGAGGAGGATGTATTAAGTGCCGACTATAAATCAGCTAATTAGAAAGGGACGAAAAAAAGCTACCAAGAAGACCTCAGCTCCAGCTTTAAGGAATTGTCCCCAAAGAAAAGGAGTTTGTACTCGTGTTTACACTTTGACTCCTAAGAAGCCGAATTCCTCACTAAAAAAAGTGACCAGAGTTCGACTAACTACTGGTATAGAGATAACTGCCTACATACCAGGGGAGGGACATAATCTTCAAGAGCACTCCATTGTCTTGGTCAGAGGAGGAAGAGTTAAAGACCTTCCTGGTGTTAGGTATCATATTATTCGAGGAGTGTTGGATACAGCCGGAGTTGAGGACCGAAAGAAATCTCGCTCTAAGTACGGCGCCAAAAGACCTAAATCTTAATATAAGGATTTAGCCACGAAGACACCAAGACACGAAGATTAAACAATGGGTGATTTGGTTTCCTTTGTGCCTTAGTGGCTGAGTAGAGGAGGAATAGATGCCGCGAAGAAGAAGACCAGAGAAACGGCAATTGTTGCCCGATCCCAAATATGGCAGTGTTTTGGTGACGAAATTCGTCAACAACCTGATGCGGCAGGGAAAGAAGAGTGTGGCTGAGTCTATATTTTACAGAGCAATAGACTTAGTTGAAGAAAAGACTGGACGAAACGGCTTAGAGGTTTTCCAAGAGGCGGTAGATAATGTCAAGCCGGTTGTGGAGGTTAAGCCCCGTCGAGTAGGGGGGGCGACCTATCAGATACCGGTAGAGGTGAGATCGGAGCGCAAACTTGCCCTGTCTATAAAGTGGATAATCTCTTTCACCAGGTCCCGTGCGGAGAAAACTATGGCAGAACGCCTGGCAGCGGAGTTACTTGCGGCTTCCAAGGGAGAGGGTGCATCTATCAAAAAACGGGACGACACCCACAGAATGGCAGAGGCTAATAAGGCATTTGCCCACTATCGTTGGTAGTAACTTGGAAAAGTTCAGCTAACGGTGTTGTCATTTCGAGCGTAGCGAGAAATCTGTTAAAGATCGAGAGTGAATACAGATTCCTCCCTTTGGTCGGAATGACACCCCTGCTTTAGTCTGCAAAAGACATACTTTACCGAACTTTTACAATAGACTATGCCCAGACAATATTCACTTGAAGATACCCGCAATATCGGAATCATTGCCCATATTGATGCGGGCAAAACTACAACCACCGAGAGGATCCTTTACTACACCGGTAGGCTCCACAGGATGGGAGAGGTGGATGAGGGTTCAGCAACGATGGATTGGATGGAGCAGGAGAAAGAGCGTGGTATCACCATCACCTCGGCAGCAACGACCTGTTTCTGGGGAGATCACCGGATAAACATCATCGACACACCTGGGCATGTGGATTTCACCGCCGAGGTAGAGAGATCCCTGCGAGTATTGGATGGGGCCATCGGCATCTTCTGCGCC
>DAOVDP010000053.1 GCA_030669445.1 Candidatus Latescibacterota bacterium
CACTAGTGCGGCTGACTGAGGCCATTGAGCCTGACACCGAGGCCGGTGAACCTCCAATCTTGCCTGTGATCGAGCGGTTCCGCCCTGTCGGCTCTACCTCTGAGGTGCTCTTTCGCACCGTACGGCCTGCCGTCGGCACCACAAAAAGCCATGTCAACCATGCGGTGTTGGATGTCCCCAAGTAGGAGCACAGTGCGGCCTTTCAATTGGAGCGGATGCCGGAGACAGTCTGAAAATAGATTATTATAACAAGATATTTTCCGGATGAAGGCTATCGGAGAGACCGCCTCAGAGGCGGCACCGAAGAGGCAAGGCCAACTCGCGGTCGAAACTTTCAGGTAAAACGGACGGTAGCCGGACGGAACCTCTGGAGAGAGTCTTTAAATAGGCCACCAAAGGGGTAATCTCTCAGGTGAAAGGACAGGGGGGGACAATTTTGACCCTGCTGTCCTTTTGTATTTTTCACAGTTTTCCGGTTCATTCTTGAACGACCAAGGAGCAGAGCTATGCTAAAGATCACTGCCCTACACCAGATTCACCTGAGCCTGGGGGCGCGGATGATCCAGTTCGCCGGCTGGCAGATGCCCCTCCAGTACACCAGCATCCCGGAAGAGCACCGCAGCGTGCGAGAATCCGCCGGCCTATTTGACCTTTCCCATATGGGCGAAATAAGATTGCAGGGCAAAGGGGTTTTTCACTCAGTGCAACGGCTGGTTACCAACGACCTTGCGCACCTGAACCCCGGAGAAGTATTGTACACTCCTATGTGCAACTCCCAGGGCGGCATCGTAGATGACCTGCTGGTCTACAGAACAGACCAGGAGGATTTCCTGCTGGTGGTGAACGCCGCCAACACAGAAAAGGACTACGCCTGGATCGAGAAACAGGGTAGGGGAGAGGCAAAGGTGGAAAACCTAACCGACGAATTTTCCCTTATCGCCCTCCAGGGCCCCAGAGCAGAGGAGATCTTAACAGAACTGACCGATCTGAATCTCTCTCAACTTCTTTATTACCATTTCACTCAGGCAAGGGTGAAGGGTGTGAACGCCCTGCTGTCGCGCACCGGCTATACCGGGGAAGACGGTTTTGAGCTTTGCCTTGTTTCCCAGGAGGCAGCGAAGCTGTGGAACGCTCTTTTGCGGGCGGGAAAGCCCTATGGACTTAAACCGATAGGCCTGGGAGCACGAGACACCCTGAGATTGGAGATGGGATACCGACTCCACGGCAATGATATCGACGAAACCACCTCGCCTTTTGAGGCAGCACTGGGCTGGACAGTCAAACTGAGCAAGGGCGATTTCATCGGCAGAGAAGCCCTGGAAGAGCAGACAAAGGAGGGCATAAGACGGAAGCTGATTGGATTCCAGATGGAGAGCAGAATAGCTCCCCGGAAAGGATATGCCCTTTTTGTCAAAGAGCTCAAGATCGGAGAGGTGACCAGCGGGTCTTTCTCTCCCACCCTCCAGAAGGGGATCGGCTTAGGATATGTAGACCTACAGCATACCTCCCCTGGCAGTAGCATCTCAGTGGGAATAAGAGGTGAAAACTACCCGGCGAGAATTGTCCCGCTGCCTTTTCTTACACCACGAATTAACCGGATAGGTCGGCCATGCATGCAAAAATAAAGGAGGAACCCGATGTACCCAGAAGGACTCAAATACGCCAAGACCCATGAGTGGTTGAAGGTAGAGGACAATGAAGGAAAAGTGGGAATAACCTACTATGCCCAGGACCACCTGGGTGATATTACCTTTGTCGAGCTTCCCCAAGTGGGAGCGGAATTAATCAAAGGCAAGAGCTTTGGCACAGTGGAATCGTTCAAGGCGGTCTCTGAGTTCTATGCCCCCGTCAGTGGCAAAGTGGTCCAGGTAAATAAGGGGTTGAGGGATAATCCAGAGTTACTCAACCAGGACCCTTACGGTCAAGGGTGGATCTTAGTGGTAGAGATTGCTAATCCTGCGGAAATGGAAGAGCTTCTGAGTCCCGGCGACTACGAGCAATGGGTGAAGCAGCAGGAGGAGGTGGAATAAGATGCACTACATTCCCAACACCGACGGGGATCGAATAGAGATGCTCCAGGCCATCGGTTTGGCCAGTGTGGATGAGCTTTTCTCTGATATCCCAGCTCAGGTGAGAATCAACGCTCCCCTAAAGCTGCCTTCTGCTTTTTCTGAGCTGGAACTGTTAGAGCACGCTCGCCAACTGGGTGCTGAGAACGCAAACATAGACGATTATGTTTGCTTCCGGGGAGCAGGCGCCTACGATCATTTCATCCCCAGCGTGGTGAAGCAGATAGTCTCCAGGGCGGAATTTTACACCTCCTATACTCCTTACCAGGCGGAGATAAGCCAGGGAACACTACAGGCCATCTATGAGTACCAGACTCTGATCTGCCAGCTCACCGGGATGGAGGTATCCAATGCCTCGATGTACGATGGAGCCTCTGCCTTAGCTGAAGCGGTTCTTATGAGCTGTCGGGTAACCGGCAGAGATAGGTTACTTCTCTCCCAAACCCTTCATCCTGAATATCGGCAGGTGGTGAAGGCCTACCTTCAGGGAATCTCTGTAGAGGCCGTGGAGATACCCTATGCTTCAGGTCTGACAGACTTAGACTGGCTAAAAAAAGAACTGAACGACCGGGTGGCCGCGGTAGTGGTCCAGCACCCGAATTTCTTTGGTCTGCTGGAGGAGGTGGACGAGATCTCCCAGATAGCCCATCGGGTAGGGGCGTTGTTTGTGGTAAGCGTAGATCCTATCTCTCTGGGGATTCTACAGCCCCCAGGGACTTACGAAGCAGACATTGCCGTGGGAGAGGGACAGGTCCTGGGCAACGAGATGTGTTTTGGAGGGCCTTACCTGGGTTTTTTTGCCACCAGAGAGCGATTCGTGCGCAATATGCCCGGTCGATTGGTGGGGGCAACGACCGACTCCGAGGGTAGACGGGGCTTTGTACTCACCCTGCAGACCAGAGAACAACACATCCGTCGGGTAAAGGCCACCTCCAATATCTGCTCCAACGAATCCTTAAATGCCTTAGCTGCTGCTGTCTACTTGACAGCCCTGGGAAAAGAAGGCCTGCGGAAAGTCGCCTTGCTCTGCCTGAGAAAGGCCCACTACGCCTGGAGAGAAACCGCGAAACTGAACGGATTTTCCCCCCTTTTTTCCGGGACTTTCTTCAAAGAGTTCAGCGTCAATTGCCCTACTTCTCCCCCAAAGATCAATCAGGTACTCTTAAGGCAAAAGATAATCGGCGGGTTAGAACTGAAAGGATCCTATCCCGAACACGAAAACGGGCTTCTGGTCTGTGTTACCGAGAAACGGACAAAGGAACAGATAGACGAGTTCGTTGAGTCGCTGAGGAAGATTGGAGAAGAGCAATGAGAGAAAAGTTGGTTTTTGAGATAAGCAAGAAGGGTAGGGTAGGAGTCTCACTGCCCCGATGCGATGTTCCGGAAGAGGAGCCGGAAAGGCTTATCCCTGAGCGATGCCTTCGCAAGGACCTGCCTCTGCCCGAATTAAGTGAACCGGAGATAATCAGACATTTCACCCGGCTCTCACAGCTAAACTACGCCGTGGATACTGGTTTCTACCCCTTGGGTTCTTGCACTATGAAGTACAATCCCAGGGTGAATGAGGAGATAGCCTCGCTTCCCGGATTGGCCCGACTTCACCCTTACCAGCCGGAGGAGCTCTGTCAGGGGGCCTTGCGGTTGATGTACGAGCTGGGGGAGTATCTGGCTCAGATAGGGGGGATGGATGCGGTCACTCTGCAGCCGGCGGCCGGCGCCCACGGCGAGCTTACCGGGATGCTCATTATTCGGGCCTATTTCCTGTCCAAGGGCCAGAAACGCCACAAGGTAATCATTCCTGACTCTGCCCACGGTACCAATCCAGCCAGCGCTGCCCTCTGCGGTTATCAGGCTGTAGAGGTTAAGTCCGATAAAAAAGGATGTGTGGATATAGGAGAGCTCAACAAGCTGGTAGATGACGATGTGGCTGCCATTATGCTCACCAATCCCAACACTTTGGGATTGTTCGAGGGAAATATCCTGGAAATAGCCGCCATAGTTCATCGGGCCGGAGGGCTGCTCTATTGTGACGGAGCCAATCTGAATGCCCTTTTGGGTGTGGCTCGCCCGGGAGATATGGGATTTGATCTGCTTCATTTTAACCTCCACAAAACCTTCTCCACCCCTCACGGTGGGGGAGGACCCGGCTCAGGTCCGCTGGGAGTAAAGAAAGCCCTGGCACCGTTTCTGCCTGTACCGCTGGTGGTCAAACAGGGCAAGCGTTACCTCCTTAACTACAACTGTCTCCTCTCAATAGGCAAAGTGAGGAGTTTCTACGGCAACTTCGGGGTACTGGTCAAGGCCTATGCCTATCTGCTCAGTTTAGGGTCAGAGGGACTCCGTCAGGTGGCAGAAAACGCCGTGCTCAATGCCAATTATCTTATGAACAGGTTCAAGGATCACTATCACCTGCCCTATGACCGCATTTGTAAACACGAGTTTGTCCTCTCGGGAGCAAGGCAGAAAAAAAGGGGAATCAGGGCCCTTGATATCGCCAAGCGCCTCATTGACTATGGTTTTCATCCTCCTACCATCTACTTTCCCCTAATTGTGAATGAGGCCTTGATGATTGAGCCCACGGAGACGGAGTCGAGACAGACCTTAGACCGTTTTGCCGATGCACTGATAAAGATAGCCGGGGAGGATGTGAAGACGCTCAAATCTGCTCCTCACCACACCCCTGTGGGACGGTTAGACGAGGCGGCTGCGGCCAGAGAGCCTAATCTGAGGTGGAAGAAATGAAATGGCGTCTATTAGAA
This sequence comes from Candidatus Latescibacterota bacterium, assembly GCA_030669445.1. Lineage (GTDB taxonomy): Bacteria > Latescibacterota > MVCY01 > MVCY01 > MVCY01 > MVCY01. Next base: position 4,829 of record DAOVDP010000053.1, read on the forward strand.
ACTGGTTTCTGTGGAGCAGCCTTTAATATGGCGGTGGATGAGGCGATTCTGCTTAGCTGTATCCAGGGAGAGGCACCTCCTACCCTCAGGTTTTACGGCTGGAGGCCAGCGGCAGTCTCGGTGGGCTATTTCCAGAGTATGCTCAAAGAGGTGGATGTGGAGGCTTGTAAGAGAGTGGGTATAGACTATGTTCGCCGTCCTACGGGGGGAAGGGCGGTGCTGCACGATGTAGAACTTACCTACAGTGTGGTAATACCGGTGGGAACACCACCCTTACCTGAGGGACTGGTAGGCTCCTATCGGGTGATCAGTGAGGCAATCCAAGAGGGGTTGAAAGTTCTTGGGGTAGAGGCGACGATAGTTTCGTCGAAATCAGGAAATAGAGCCAGAGCGGGCTCGGCTGCCTGTTTCAGCATCTCTTCCCGGTATGAGCTTGCCGTCGGTGGCAGGAAAATCGTGGGCAGTGCCCAGTTTCGCCGGGGAAAGACTGTCTTACAGCACGGGTCCATTCCCCTTCATTTAAACATAGATAGGCTGTTCACCGTACTGAGAACGCCTGTAGCTGAGCAGAAGAGCTGTTTGATCCAACAGGCCCAGGAGAGGATGACAGGCTTGAATCAGGTTCTTGGCCGGACAGTAACCTTCGCTGAGTTTGCCCGAGCATTGAAAACAGGGTGGGAGAGGAGGTTTGAAACGGAACTGGTTCCGGGAGAGCTTTCTCCTCAGGAGAAGGAACGTTCGGAGAAGCTGACCAGAGAGAAATACTCCAGCCGGGAGTGGAATTTCTTGAGATAGGGTGTATAAGCACCTCACTTCTCTATAATTCAGCTGGATGAGTGTTTTCAGAAACTGATAGGCGAGATTTTTTTTGGAAAAATCTTCAAAAAAGACTTGACAGGATAGAGAGACTCTATATATTTGCATAGAACAAAAGAACAGGAGGAAAATGTTGAAGAAGTTTTGGGCTGCAAATAGAAGCTTATTCAGGAATTAAATAGATTGTAGTTCGAGAAGCAATTTGGGCAAAGACGCTTCTTTGAAAGTAGAAGGCCAACCAAAAACGATAGCTTATCCAAAACATTTTATGAAATAAAGGGCTTTTGGTTGGCCTTCTTGCACATAGACTTTATTTTCTTCCTTAAACGCTGGGATATATCAGAGTGGAGAACTCGAGGAACAATAAGAGCCTGCTCAATACCGGTTATGTTACAATCGATAGAATCCTTCAGTGGAAGGAAGCGGAAAATCATGGCTAATTCTGTCGTTGCTGTGAAGAAAGGAGAAGACGGTAGAATGTTGGCTTATGAGGCCTTGGGAGAAATCGAGGCAGATAGGATTTTATCTGGAAGCAAGAGGGTCCTTATAAAACCAAATATTACTGCCGATATGCCGGCTTCAACTGGAGTAACTACTCACCCTTCTATGGTTGAAGGGACACTGCAATTTATGAAGGACATCGGGGTAGTAACGGATGTGATTGTTGGAGAAGGAGGATCCTGCGATATTACGAAAGTCTCTGACAGATTTGGTTTTTTTGATATTGCCAAAAAATACCAGGCGAGATTGGTTGATTTTAACAGAGACGAAGAGATTTTTCTCCCCGTTCCTAATCCACTGGCGATAGGACGGTTTGGGATTGCAAAGACAGTAACGGAGTGTGATTGCATCATCAATTTACCGTGTTTAAAGGTACATACTTCGGAGATTTCTGTCACAATGGCTATGAAAAATATGATGGGTTGTATGGTCCAAAATAGACAGGTGATGCATAGAGATTTCGATAAGAAGATAATAGACCTTCTGAAGGTTGTAAGGCCGACGCTGAACATCATCGATGGTATTGTCGGCAGGGAAGGAGGAGAAATTGAGGGTGATCCTGTTGGAGCCAAGGTGATAATAGCAAGCAAAGATTTTGTGGCTGCAGATGCTGTTGGAGCGGCTGTAATGGGGTTTAAGCAAGATGAAGTGGAGTATATCAGACTGGCACAGACATATGGTTTTGGAAACGCTGAATTGGAAAACATCGAAATCAAGGGAGCAAGCATTGAGTCGGTAAGAAAACCATTTAAAAGAGCTCCTCTTAACATGCCAGCCCATTGGTATGATTCGCAATCATAGCTCTGGGATTTAACAGTGATTCTATTGCTTTGTACAAGTGGTAGTATCACGACACAAAGAAGGCTATCAAGGCGATCAAATACAATACAAATAATGTTCAGATTCTGTCGGGAAATGGTGACGTTGAATAACGAAGAGGATGTCAGGTGATCTTCGACAATCCATTTTTCGACAGGAGTTGTTCAATAATAAATCGGGGAGGTCCGAATGTCGAACAAAGAGATTCCTTTAACCGAGATGTGCCAGAGGTATAGGCGTCTGTATGGCGGCCCGATAATGGATGTTTTAGATCAGATGAGC
>DAOVDP010000023.1 GCA_030669445.1 Candidatus Latescibacterota bacterium
TCACCGGCCAGACCATCTTTGTGGATGGAGGCTGGCTCTCGGCATAAATGAGATACTGAACTTTCACAAAGATCATTAACATGTTGGTTGCTGCTTGGTGCCAGAAATTGAACAGTGATGATAATCGAGATAACTTCATCGAATTTAGGCAACTGAGATAATTGTGGGAAAATCGCTGTCAGATATTGAACAATTCCAGTAATGAGAATAACTATTTTCAATCCAGAGAGATAGAAGAATTGCAAAAAAAAGAGTGTCAGATATTGGACATAATTGTCCTGTCGGCATCTTGAGGCAGGCTTTTGGACCAAAAGAAATAGTTTTACAACCAGGTTGTTGCTGGCTACTTAGAGATACGCTGAGTGGCCTTTCTGTTTTCTGGCACGAAAGTTGTTGCCCTCATGGGATACAAACGAACAGCGGGGAATTTCGTTGTCAGCAGAGGAGCTAAATATGCTAAAGATAAATGAGTTGGTAAAACGTTACGAAGACGGAGTACTTGCTATTGATCGGCTAAATCTGAAGGTGGAGCCGGGGGAGATATTTGTTATGTTGGGTGCCAATGGGGCAGGAAAAACCACCACCGTGAATCTGATCTTCAATCTCATCCAGCCCAGCGGTGGGACGATAAAGATCAAGGGTGTCGACGTGGCGAAAAATCCCTTAGAGGCACGAAAGCGCGCTGCTTTTGTCTCTGAAGATGTGCGACTTTATGGGAGTTTCAGCCCCAGGCAAAATCTTGACTTCTTCGCCAGGCTTAGCGGCAGAAGAAGAACTCCAAAGCAGTACGATCAGGTATTGCATGAGGTGGGCCTGCCCGAGGACTCGTTTCGGAAGAGGGTGAGCGATTTCTCCAAAGGAATGCGCCAGAGATTGGGCATTGCAGTGGCAATTCTGAAAGATGCTGAATTGATTGTTCTGGATGAGCCCACATCGGGACTGGATCCCAAAGGAGGGCGTGAGTTTCTGGCGCTATTGGCTGACTTGCGTTCCCGGGGGAAAGCGATCTTTATGACCACGCACGACATCTTTCGGGCCAGAAAGATTGCCGATCGGGTGGGGATTATGTCCTATGGCCGTTTGATCCTCAACATTGACCGATCTGAGTTTGCAGAAACCGACTTAGAACAGATCTATTTGAAATATATCGAGGAGCAAAGCATGGACGTGGAGAGAACAAGCCGAGCCCCGAAGCTCGATGGTTGGGGTGGGCTGCCCCAATAGTTGACTACGAGGAGGTACAAGATGTTTTGGACAATTGTGGGTAAAGAGATTCGAACCAATGTGGTGAGTTCAAGATTTATCATCCTGTCATTTCTTTGTATAGGATTGTTCATTATAACGGCATTTTCCCTCTTTCAGGAGATGAGGCTGAGCTATGAGGAATATGACAGTAATGTGACAAGCCATAAAGAAGTGGTGACCAACGAACCATCTCTGGTGAGTCTGGCCGCAGTTTCCGGGGTAAAAGTCGATCGAAGACCTGAACCGTTGAGTTTCATCGCCAAAGGGATAGAGGCGGCCAGAAGTCGCATCTATCGGGTAACCTCGTATGATGTGACACCCATAGGTGGAAGTGATCTGGAGAGGAACCCCATCACTTCACTCTCTGGCCCCTTGGATTTTCTCTACCTTTTTCAGGTTGTGTTGAGCCTGTTAGCGTTTCTGTTGGTCTGCGACGCCCTCTCCGGTGAGAAAGAGTCCGGTACGCTGAAGCTGCTTATATCTCACAATGTACCCAGGCACACCATCCTGCTGGGCAAATTCTTCGGGAACTACATCACCTTGTTAATTCCGCTCCTGATATCCGTGCTTGCCATTGGTGTGATCATGTCTTTTTATTCATTTCACTCCTTCAGCGCAGATGGTTGGAAGAGGATAGCTATGATACTTCTGTTAGCAGCGATATACCTGGCGGTAGTTTTGGAAGCAGGACTTCTGGTCTCTTCGGTTACCAAAAGTCCGTCGTTATCCTTTCTGGTGAGCATAGTGGTGTGGGTGGTTTTGGTTATTGCGATTCCCAGGTTAGCGTTTCACCTGGGTGCGACCGTCGCGCCACCGCCTTCAGTGGCGGCTCTTCAGAACCGGATGCGAGCGATCACTAACGAAGCAGATGTGAAGGCTTTTACAGAAATACGAAAGTATATGGAGAAAAATGGACAGCCTCCTTCAAAACAATGGCTTGAGGAGCTGAGCAGCAGAGTTATGGCAGAGAACAATGCCAAGAAGGCAAAGTTGCAGCAAGAGTTCCAGAACCGTCTGACCAGAACTTTCAGGGTGTCCAGTATTCTCTCCCGTCTTTCTCCCTCTACCTCCTATGCCTTTGCCATGCAGGGGATGGCCGGAACAGGGTTCAATGATGACTTGAGGTTTGGTAGAGCCCTGGCGAAGTTTAAGGATAGGTTTGCCCAATATATGGAGATGCGAATAAAGGGGATGAGTTTTGATGTAGAGGCAAAACTGCCTCAATTAGGAAGGAAGTTGGATCTGACAGGTATTCCTACATTTAACTATCAGAGGGCCAGTTTTGCTGATGCAGTCGGAAACATAGGTCTGGATCTACTTATGCTGCTGCTCTTTATTGTGTTTTTCTTCCTGGCTGCATATCTGTCCTTTCTCAGGTATGATGCCAGGTAGAAATCTGGAGAAGAAAGGGGGTGAAGAAAGATAGCGCAGGAATCCATGATGAAAGGAGGTGAAAACCGTGAAGAAGAAATTGGTGAAGCGGCCGCTGCGAGCATACGTGTCTATCAAGAAAGCGGATGTGTATGGGTATGTGCGGCCCGATAGGTGGAGCGGAGGTGGAGGTGGTTGGGGGGGATGGATCTTGACGAAAGGCCTGCCGATTGCTGGCCTCGCTGTGGGGACTGCAGCCCTTTTCACTCCGGCCGCCCCAATCGTTGGCGCACTTGCAATATCGTTAGGTGCGCACAGCTTGTTGTTCTTAGACTGGTGATTTGACTCACCGGCAGTAGCGTACCTATGCCCGATAGAGCGCATCCCAATAATCCCTATGAACAGAGTGGATGCGCTCTAAGGGCACCATACTGTGAGGGCAAAAGATCAAAGGAAATAAAGAAACTTGCTATGAAATCCAGTATACTCACTCTTAGCTGGCTCAAATACCGCCTGTTCTTGAATCGACTCAAGCAGAGGAAAATCTCTTTCATAGTATGCATGGTGATATTCCTTGTACTGGCATACTCAGGATCTTTCTCACTAGGACGCATTTTCCACACGATTAGTCTGCTCGTGGCTTCTAACCGTCCTGAGGTAATGCGGGAGTTGACCCATTTGCTTTGTCTGGCCATTTTCCTGGGATGGATCATACTGAGTATATTCACAGGGAGCACCGGGACGGGCAGCCGAGACCTACAGAGGTTGATGCTATTCCCCTTTTCCTTTAAGCGATGGTATGTTGTGAGCATAGGGTATGGATTGCTGGATTATTGGATCGTACTTACCGTACCGATCTTTGTGTGGCTTCTGGTCTTGTTGAATCTGATTAAACCAGGTACCATATTCTTATCGCTATTTTCCATTTTGGCCTTTGCGGTAATCACCATTCTGTTGATTCGCATCCTGAGTTTCTGGCTCCAGATGTACACAAGGTTTGCCAGATACAGCAAGTTGCTGGCAGCTATCCTGTTTTTCGCGTGCATTATTGGGTTCAATGTAGTCGTTTATGAATTGGGAGGTGATGTCCACTCCTCCGTTGTTTTGAAATTCCCTGTATCTCAATACTTAGTGTTCGTTCCTCCTGGATTACTGGCGGAGTGTCTCTTCCATTTGGGGAAGGGAAATCAAGGTTCTTTTCTTATATTTTCATCCGCGTTGTTGATCTATCTGGCCGTGGCTTGGTGGGTTGGATACCGGTTAGGGGAGAAGGTGCTTTTTGAACGATCTTTAAAGTCTGCGAATAGACCTGCCTGGCAGCACAGAAATCTCTTTGAAAAGTCGTTTGACTTCCTCAAGCCCTTGATTCCTATGGATTGCATGCCTATCGTGATAAAGGAATTGACTTATACAGTCAGGAACAACCGTATCAAGCTTGTTGGAGGGCTGATCATATTGTTTGAAGGCATACAACATCTTGTCTTTCCGTTCCCCCCCGATGATCCATTTATTCCGATGTTATTCGTGATTTGGGGCTACTGTTTCATGTTCTACGTCCCCGTTTTTGGCAATATCTTTGCGTTGGAAGCCCGAGGGGTCGTAAATAACTATATCATGCCACTGGATAAAAGGCGTATTCTTTTCGGAAAGCATATCATTCTCTTTTTGCTACAATGGATAATACTCACCCCCTGGCTGACCTGGATGTTCTATAGATACAAATACATCCTTAGTCCATTTCAAATGCTGTCTGCACTGGTTTTATGTTTCTATCTCACAGTATGTTACAGTCTTATAGGTGCCCTCATTTCTATATGCTTTCCCAAGCCTCTGCGATTCGACGAGGTCATTCCTTTCGGCTATGAGCCTGATGCTCGTTATACTCTTGCAGTCTTTGGTTCTATTCCTCTTCCGTTATTGCCAATTGTCTCGGTCGTTTACTTCGCGTGGGGTATGCCCTCTTCGCTGTTTTACAAAGCGATCTCCATTTCAGTGGTGGTACTCGCTATCTTGATTGTTCCTATTTATTGGCGCGTTTTGCGTAAAATCGCGAACATATTAGAAAGAAGAAAGGAGAAATTCCTTGCAGAGTTCTACCTCAGGTCATAAGAAACTGGACATGACATACGCCATCCATGTCCGGAACCTGACCAAGCAGTTTGGCAATCTCACCGCTGTTGACGATATCTCCTTAGAGATTGAACGAAGCACTCTTTTTGGCTTCGTAGGACCCAACGGTGCCGGAAAGACAACCACCGTCAATATGCTCACCGGCCTTCTGAAACCGACATCGGGAACCGCGGAGATCCTCGGACGGGACCTTGAGAAAGGACCTGTGGAAATAAAACGTAATATGGGGGTGATGCCGGAGGGTTTGGCTCTTTATGAACAGTTAACCGGTGAGGAGTATCTCTATTTTGTGGGAAGAATGTATGGCCTGGAAAAAGAAGATATCCATTCCCGGAGCGAAGAGCTTTTCCAGTTTATGGACTTACAAGATTTCAGAAAGACTTATATCTATGAATACTCTATGGGGATGAAGAAAAAACTCTCGTTAGCTTCCATTTTCATTCACGATCCCAAAGTCCTATTTTTGGATGAACCCTTTGAGGGGATTGATCCTGGTTCGTCGAAGTTGATTCGCGGTGCCTTGGAACAGATGCGGGACAAAGGGGCTACCATCTTTTTGACTTCTCATATCCTGCCGACTGTGGAAAAGGTATGCACGGAAATCTGCATCATCAACAAAGGAAAGATCATCTTCACTTCCCCTACAGAACAGATCAGAGAGAGAATGAAAGACGAGATAAGCCAGAAAAGATACGACGATTTGGAAGATGTATTTCTCACACTAATTGGTACCGAACAAGAGGGGAAGGAGCTATCGTGGCTGAGAAAGTGATGCGAGAGGCTGTCCCAGAGTAAGATCAAACATGTGGCTTTTTGGGTGGGATGAATAGGAGCTGGCTTCATGCAATGCGTTGTTAATCGGAGGAGAATTTGACTTCTTTCAAATCTCAAAATTGGAGGAATCTGCGGCGTCTTTCCCATTATCTGAGACCTTACTGGTCCAAAGGCGCAGTAGCAGCCGTTGCAGCCGGCTTAGGAATTATCCTAACTCTCCCCCTACCCTTGTTGTCTATCTATATCATAGACTATGTAATCGGCGAGGGTAACACATCCATCCTCCATCTAATCTGCCTGTCTCTGATTCTGTTAATTCCTCTCAGTATGCTTCTAAATTTTGTGCAGGAATACTCTCTGAAAGCCTTTGCCCGCCGGGTGATGTTAGACCTAAGGGTAGCCTTGTTTCGACATCTACAGAGGCTGCCTTTTTCCTTCCTCCAGCGCACACAGACGGGGTATATCGCCTCTCGGGTGAGCGACGATGTGGTTTTTTTAGATGTCTTGCTGGCAAGAACTTACATTAGCTTGGTAACCAGCATCATAGTGTTGGTCTTCGGGACATTTATCATATTCTATATGGACTGGAGATTGTCCATAGTCTCTCTGATAATTTTGCCTTTTCTAACTACCAACAACCTTATCGCCGGCAAGAAATTGAGAGAAAGAAATGTCACCCTTCAGGAGACCCGGGCAGCAGCTTTGTCCAAGACAGTAGAAAGTCTTGGCGGTTTCTTCGTAATGCGAGCGTTCAGAAGGGAGAAGTTCGAGCTGTGGAAGATCTTTAGGTTCAGGAGACAGGAGATCAACGCAGAGATTCAGGTGGGAGTGGTGGAGTGCATCACTAACAGCATCGCAGGATTCTTGAACACCTTTGGGATGATTATCATTCTGTGGTGTGGGGCCTATGAGATTATCAAAGGCCGTCTGAGCTTAGGACAGTATGTCGCTTTTAATTCTTTTCTGGGCTATCTCTATGGTCCAACCAAGACTCTCTCCACACTCTATATCGATGCCCAGAAAGGGTTGGCTGCCTTAGAACGAATCTTTCAAATTATGGATTTGGGGCCCCAGGCAACAGACCTTCCTTCCAGTAGACTGATTCGGTTCTCCCAAGGGAGAATAGAACTGCACAATGTGGTTTTCGGTTATGGTTCAGGACCAGCTGTCTTAAAAGGTATCAACTGCCGGATCGAGCCTGGCGAAACCGTGGCCTTGGTTGGAACAAGCGGTGCCGGAAAGACCACCCTGAGCTATCTCATCGGCCGTTTCTTCGAACCCACCCAAGGGCAAATCCTTGTTGATGGCCACAATATCAGAGAGATACACTCCCAAGCCCTGCGGGATCAAATCTCGATTGTGGAGCAGGATGTCTTCCTTTTCCAGGGCTCCATCGCTGACAATATCCGCTACGGGAAACCAGATGCAACCAGGGAGGAGATAGCTTCCATAGGTAGGATGGCCAATCTGGAAGAGTTTGTTATGAGATTGCCACGGGGGTACAACGCTGAGTTGGGACAATTGGCTCACACCATCTCACGAGGGGAACGGCAGAGGATAGCTCTGGCCAGAGCACTTATCAGAAACCCAAAGATACTGATATTGGACGAAGCAATGTCGGCTCTGGATACGGAATCTGAAGTGGCTATTCAGAAGGCTATCCGGCAAGCAATGAGAGGCCGAACCACTATTTTAGTTGCTCACCGACTGTCCACGGTAATGGTTGCCGACAGAGTTTTTGTAATAGCCAACGGGAAGATCGTAGAGGAGGGAGGTCCCAGGGGACTCATCAAGAATGGTGGCGAATTCTATAGGCTATTTGAGAAACAACTGAGAAGACAGACTGGCCAATCTATTTCCCCAATACAATTCTCGTGCGATGAAAAGGTCTAATATTCTTCAACAGGCGGTGAGAAAAGGCATCGTCAGTGAACGAACCATTCTTGGGATCACCGTAGCAGTCTCTGCGGTTGTCATAGGGATCTTGATTGCCGTTTTCTTGGGGAGAATAGATTTGACAGTGCAAGGCACAGGAGTGGCCATTCCTTCCCGGGAAACAGAGCTTTCTGCTGGAACAACCACAGATACTCTATTTGCACCGGCTCAAATCCTGGTGACTTTACCCCCAGGAAGTTTCACCAAGGTAAAATCTGGACAGCAAGCACATATTTTCCTCAACCCAGACGGGTCGAAACCAGTTCGTTGTGAAGGGACAGTCGCCGCTTTGACCTCCAGAATAGTCGAAGGCAAACACCTGCCGATAGTCTGTATCAAACCGGGAGCGAATTGGGCAGAGGTCTCTGGTCTGTTGCCCTCGCCCGCACCTCCTGGCCTGCCGTGGCAGATACCTGTAAAAGCAAGAATCGTATTAGAGGAGAACAAACCTATTTACAAACTGCTCTGGGAGACGGCCTTTCGGCGGAGGATTAGACAATGAGATGGAGAAACAGAAGCGTGGGAACCATCCTTTGGATATTGTTCTTGTTACCTCTATATGCTCTTAGTGCCAACTGGGATTCTCACTCCCCATCTTGTCGCTGCGCTCCTTAGATGACGCTTAAAATACCAATGTGGGTGCAAACTATAATGTGCTCTGGGTAATAATCAAAAATAGAAGTAAAGGTCAAGGACTTCATTCTGGATGATAAACAGGTCAGCAGTTATGGAGAATTTTGATTTTTCAGCTCACACCGGTAAAGGCGTCAAGGTTGCCGTGGTAGACAGCGGGATCGACCCCGCACATCCAGATATTGGAGAGGTCAAAGGAGGGGTGAGTGTCCGATTAGACAAGGCGGGCCAGATTGCCTTTGGTCAAGATTGGTTCGACTCGGTGGGCCACGGCACAGCCTGCGCTGGGATTATCCGCAAGAAGGCACCTAATGTCCGGTTCTACAGTGTCAAGATCTTCGACGACGAGTCACTTTCCACCAAAGGGGAAGTCCTGATAGAAGCCATCCGCTGGTGTCTGGCCCAGGGGATGAATGTGGTCAACCTGAGCTTGGGCACAACCGAAAGGCAACTTTTGCCCTCCCTGAGGGAGGTATGTGACCACGCGGAGCAAAAAAGCGTGCTGCTCGTCTCCGCCGAACACAACGAAGGGCGGGAGAGCTTCCCGGCTTGTTTCCCTAACGTCTTCGGGGTAACCGCCGGACAGGTTTACGGAAAGTACGCCTATCTTTACCGGGAGCACCATCCGATCGGATTTGTAGCCAGGGGTGACCCCCAGAGGCTCTGCTGGGTTCAGCCCAGGTATGTCTTTATGGCCGGTACCAGCTTCGCTGCCCCTCAAATCACTGCCTTGATTGCCCTGATTTTAGAAAAATACCCCAACGCCGATTTCCATCAGGTCAAGCAGATCCTGATGGCTGACTCCTCCCGGGGAAGAAGTCGGCCTATCTCCAATCTCACTAAGTGGACCCAAGCCAGAATCCGTGACTCTAAAGAGCTACCCCACCCCACTCCCGGGCAGCTTGACTGGATCAAGAAAGCAGCAATCTACCCTTTTAACACAGAGATGCATGCCCTAATTCGATTCCGGGATCTGTTGAACTTTGAGATCGTGGGAGTGGGTGACCCGATAGGCAAGAGATTGGTGGGCAAAGACGCCGGGGAAGCAATCGGAGCAGAATCTATTGGCCTTAAGATCGCTCATAAGGTTGAAGGCATTCTCGCTGATGCAGACACCTTCATTCTGGGTTATGTGGACCAATTGGGCAGATCACTCAGGCGAGATCAGTTCAGAGAGATCTTACAAAAGGCACTCACTCTGGGGAGGCATATCTACAGCTTAGCTCCTGTCAACCCCTCAGCTTACCCGGAGATTTTCAAGATAGCACAAAGCAAAGGACTGAAGATCGCCTTCCCCTTCGTCTCGTCGGAAGAGTTGAGGGGAATTCCCCCTGAACGGCTGTCCAGCCCCAAGAGCATAGATATGCCAGTGGTGGGAGTATTTGGTACCGGACCACAGCAAGAGAAATTCAGTACCCAACTTGCTTTAAGGAGGATGCTCTTGGCCCAAGGCTATCGGATAGCCCAGATCGGCAGTGAACATCAGTCAGAACTGTTCGGGTTTGATCTGACCTTTCCCTATGGCTACGCTTCCTCAGTATGGATACCAATGGATGCCTATATCGCCTACTTGGATTACAAGATCTGGGAAATCTCTCAGCGCAGAAAACCTGACATTATGATCGTAGGGGCGCAGTCAGGCACTGTTCCCTATGACTTCTCCTTATCTCCCCAAACAAACTACACCCTCCCTTCGCTGGCTTTTCTATTCGGCACCAAGCCCGATGCCTACATCCTCACCGTCAGCAACATCGACCCGGATGAGTATATCCAACACAGCATCAACGCCTTGAAGTCCTTGGGCAAGGGCGAGACCATTCTTCTCACAATGGACGACAAGGAGAAGGACATCCGGTTCGCTTACGGCACCAGCCGCGCGGTGCCCAGGCAGATGTCGCCGGAGGAGTTAAAGGCCAAGCTGGATCACTTAGAGGACAGATTCGGTATCCCTGCCACCGAGGTAGTCAGCTCGCAGGGACAGGAGAAGCTGGCCAGAACAGTGGTAGAATACTTCGGCGTAGAACAAGAAGGAGAAAATGCAAACCGAACATTCGATAGAGGATCGAATCAAGGAACTGATAGTTCAAGTACTGGAACTTGAGGTAAACCCTGGTGAAATTGAAGACGATGACCTGTTGTTTGGAGGAGAGATGGGACTGGATTCTATAGCCACATTGGAGCTCACAGCAGGCATAGAAGAGACATTTGGCATAAAAATCGGGGATGAAGAATTAACCACTGCATTGTTTGAGAGTGTAGATTCTCTGACAGAGTTTATTAGGGAGAAACTGGCCGTTCAGGGGAAAACGGCTGGGAAAGACAGCAGAGGATCCGGAGGGTAGGTGTAGGGGCGACCCTCCGTGGTCGCCCAGGGGTGGTGGAAACAGAGGAGGAAAGCACAAGGAGAACGAACTCTCCCTCGATATCAACAAACGGGGGAGATTTTTTACCTGCCTCTCGCTATCGGCCTCGTATTTGCGTCAGCTAAGGTAGTATTTCCGGAATGAGGTACCAGAAATCTGTTGAGTTCTTCTGCGCTCAGGGGAAATCCGTTTTTTGGGTCCGTTAGGTATCTTTTATTAGCGCTGTTGAGTTAACAGTCCCCTTCTATTTTTTATCTTGACATTCACGTGGGACATTTCTATATTATCCTAAGCTAACATATCAAACTGAATTATGGAAGTATATTCACCTGCAGATGCCGTAAATTTCAAGACGAAGCAATAACATGCTTTTTTTTAACAGAAGTCCAGGGAGACTATACTGCACTTAGCGGTGAAACATTGATACTATATAATAAATGATTAAACAATAAGTTGGAACGGAGTAAGTAGGAATGTTATAATGTAATCAGCGGTGTTACAACACAGCGAGTTGCGGTATAATTGATAGTTTGGCTATCGATGACGGAGGTGTATGATGCGCAGTGAGTTTACAGCAGTCATTGAGAAAGATGGTGATTGGTATATTGCTTATTGCCCTGAGATTCCCGGAGCAAATGGTCAGGGTAAGACTATGGAGGAATGTAAACGAAGTTTGGCGGCTGCAATTTCTCTGATTTTGGAGGATCGGCGTGAGGATGCTTTACGCGGCGCTCCAGAGGATGCTATTCGTGATGTGGTTGCGGTCGTATGAAACGGTATGCTTTACTCAAGCACTTGCGTAGATATGGTTGTTACCTCAAACGCGAAGGCAGTGAGCATTCTTTGTGGGCAAATCCAGTCAATGGTGCGATCGAGGCTGTGCCGAGGCATGTAGAAATTTCTGATAAGCTTGCCCGAATGATTTGCAAGAGACTGGACATTTCGGATATCAAAAGATAGTTTTGCCTAAC
>DAOVDP010000060.1 GCA_030669445.1 Candidatus Latescibacterota bacterium
AAGACGTCAATTATCCTCACCGGCGTCAATTATAACCAATTCAGTGAGGCATTGGCAGTAGCAGAGAGCCACAAAAATATTTACTTGGAAACCTCACTTTTCGATACGCCGGATGCTTATGAAGTTTTCACCAGGGAGGTAGGGGCAGAGAAACTGGTGTTCGGCTCCCATTCTCCCTTCCACTATTTCTCCTCCTCTTTTTTGCCCTTGAAGAAGGCAGAGATAGGTGAGAGAGAAAAGCACCTTGTCCTTGAAGGAAATATTGAAAGGATACTAAAGTGAAAATAATAGACTTACATACCCATCTCGGTAAATGGTTCTTCCCCATTGAGAAGATCAGTCTTGATGATTTCCTGAAGATTATGGAAAAGAACGAAATCGAAATTTCGGTTCTTTCCTCAAGTCGAGCCGTGATCTACGATTTTCGCGCAGGCAACAGGGAATTGGCACAAGCAATCAAACCTCGGCAGGGGCTTTTGGGCTATGTCTTTGTCAATCCTAACTACCTTAAGGAGTCGTTCGATGAGATGGATAAATATCTCGGCGAAGAGAAGTTCGTCGGTCTGGGAGAGCTTTATGATGGAAGCTATATCGGTAATCAGGCCTTAAATTGCGATGGGCATAAGAGAATACTCGAGAGATTGCTGGAGAAGTTTCCCCAGAGACTCGTGCTTTTTCACTGCTGGGCGAAGAACGGAATCTCACGCCTTCTGGAAATAGCCAGAGAATTCCCAGATATCAATTTTATTGCCGGACATATGGGAAATCCAGACTGGGAGATGGCTGCCGAGGAGTTTGGGAAAGTGGAAAACGTCTACTTAGAAATATGCAGCAGTTCTCCCATCCGGGGAAAAATCGAGACAGTGGCGGAGAAAATAGGTGCAGAAAGAGTCGTCTTCGGTAGTGATTCATCTCTGATCAACCCGGCGTTCATTATTGGCATGGTTGTAGATAGCGAAATCAACGAGAAAGATAAGGAGAAGATCTTTTATCTAAACGCAAAATCACTACTTAATATTTAACAAATGGAAAGATAAATTGTATAAACCGAGGACAAACTGGTCTACAGGAGGCCAAAAGAGGGAGAAATATGTATAGGAAGATAGATAAACAAATTATAGGGGAATTAGGGAAAATCGTAGGGGGAGGCGAGGTAATTTCTGACCCAGAAAAAATGCTTGATTACACCGGGGACGAATTTGCCGATTCTTCCATAAAGAAGTTCCCCGAAGTGGTGGTAAAACCGAAAAACAGTGGACAAATAAGCGAGATCTTGAAACTCGCCAACCAGGAAAGGATTCCAGTTACACCCAGAGGTGGGGGAACAGGCTTGTGTGGAGGATGTGTCCCGCTGCATGGAGGAATAGCTTTATCTCTGGAAGAAATGAACAGTATCGTAGAGATAGATAGAGAAAACATGATGGCTGTCGTGGAGGCCGGTGTGACCCTGACGGACTTCTATGCAGGGGTGGAAGAGGCTGGGCTTTTCTACCCACCTCATCCAGGTGACGAAAGCGCTCAGTTTGGCGGTTTGGTTAATACTAACGCAAGTGGAGCAAGAGCAGTGAAGTATGGAGGAGTGAGGAATTACGTCAGGGGATTAGAGGTTGTTCTACCCCAAGGGGAGATAGTAACTATGGGCGGGAAGTATATGAAGAACAGCACGGGTTATAATTTATTAAATCTTGTAATAGGTTCTGAAGGGACCTTGGGTGTGGTAACCAAAGTAGTGCTGAGCCTTTTGCTAAAACCACAAACTATGTATACACTTGTTGTGCCATACGATAGTCTGGACAATGCCATAGAAACTGTGCCTGAAATTCGCAATAGGGTAGTTCCTATGGCAGTCGAATTCATCGAGCATGATGTTATCCCCCCCACAGAGGAGATGTTAGGAAAGAGATGGCCCTGTAAGGCCAAAGCATATCTGATGATAATAGTCGATGGCACCAGTGACGAAGAGCTGTTTGCAGTTTTAGAAACTATAGGTGACATCTGTCTAAAACATGGTGCAGCCATAGGCAGTGTAGATGAACTCTCCATTGCCGATACCCAAAAGAGACAAAGGGATATTTTGGAGATAAGAAGTAATCTCTATTTAGCGTTGAAAAGGGGTATGCTCGAAATATTAGACGTCACTGTCCCTCCAGCCAAAATAGCGGAATATGTAGCTGAGGTGCATAAGATCTCAGAGAAATATGGCCTGTGGTTACCCAATTATGGCCATGCAGCGGACGGCAATGTTCATACCCATCTTATGAAAGTCGGGATAACAGATGGCAAATTAGACGAGAGGGAAACAGAAGGATGGAGAGAGAAATATCCACTTGCCCGAAAGGAGATTCATGAAAAAGCAAAGGGACTTGGGGGAATAATCTCTGGAGAGCATGGAATAGGATTGGTGAAGATGGAGTATTTGCCTATATTTGTTGACTCAGCACAAATCGAGTTGATGAAAGGGATAAAAAAACTATTTGATCCCAACAATATACTTAATCCCGGCAAAGTTTTTGATATGACCATAATCTGAAAGAAGTGGGAAACTCCTAATGAAACACATAGAGTTGAAGGAAGTCGTAAAAGATTATTGCATACCTTTGGATAATCCAAATCCTGATGCCGACCGATTCATCCGTTGTATGGTAGGCGAGGAGAAGTGCAAGAAGCCACCGATGGTCGAATACCTCGTGGACGCCGTGGTGATGCGACCCATCATCACGGATCTTCTGGACCGTGAATGGGTAATTCCCAAACCCGATGATCGGGAATCGCAAGCTGCGTATTGGGATAATGTCATCGAATTCTGGTACCGGATGGGATATGACTTTGTCAGACTTGAGTTGTCCTTACCTTTTCACGAGCATCATCTCCTCACTAAGGACACTGCTCCAAGGTCGGAAGGCGATCGGGCATGGGCTGATGAGCATTCGGGAACAGTAATGACCTGGGAGAACTTTGAGAAATACCAGTGGCCAAGGGTTGAGGAGGCCGACTTTTCCCCCTATGAATATGTGGATTCTCATCTGCCGGACGGTATGGGGATTATGACTTCCCACGCCGGCGGTATATGCGAGCATCTGACCTGGATAATGTCCTATGAAGGGCTCTGTTTGGCCCTTTACGATGCCCCGGATTTAGTTGAAGCCGTTTGTGAAAGACTGGGAACCTTGATGGAAAGTTATTATGAGCGACTTCTAAAGTTGGAAAACCTGATTGCTCTGTTCCCAGGGGATGATATGGGTTTCCGCACCGCAACCTTGATCAGTCCCGATGACCTCCGCAAATACATTTTGCCTTGGCACCGCCGATTTGCTAAGATGGCCCATGCTCGAGGAGTGCCCTATTTTCTGCATAGCTGTGGCAATGTTGGGGCGATCATGGAGGATCTGATCGGATACGTCGGCATTGACGGCAAGCATTCTTTTGAAGATGTGATTCTCCCGGCGTCGGAATCCCACAGCCGATACGGCGATCGCATTGCCACGCTTGGAGGAGTTGATGTACATATACTCTCAAACGCTGAACCCGAAGATGTTCGAAAATATGTGCGCAATCTCATCAATGCTTGTGCTCCTACGGGCCGCTTTGCTATTGGTTCAGGCAACTCGATTCCCAGCTACGTATCGGCGGAAAACTATCTCACTATGCTTGATGAAGCGCTTCGATAGTGGAGCGTAGATTTCGCTTTTGCGCATTGGGCTTCAGGGGAAAAGCTACTCTAAGAATTTAAGGATTGAAGAGAAGTTGCGGAATATAGGTTTTACTTGCCAATGATAACGAGGAGGGTGAAAAATGCAGTATAAAGAGTTGGCCAATACAGGAGTGAAAGTAAGTAAGGTTGCAGTAGGTACCTGGCAATTTGGACATGCCAGCGTCTGGGGCGAATTGTCTAAAATGGAGGAATATCAAAGAATTGCCGATGAGGCAATAGCGGCAGGGGTCAACTTATTTGATACCGCCAAAGCCTACGACTTATCAGAGAAAGTGGTAGGAGAAGTCCTGAAAGGCAAGAGGGACAAGGTGATATTAGCCACCAAGTTGAGCGGGGCAAAGTTTGATTACGATACCGCCCGCTCAGAACTGGAGGGAAGTCTGAAAAGGCTGCAGACTGATTATGTAGACCTGTACCAGATTCACTGGCCTAAAATAGACATCCCCGGCACCTGGCATAAGGCCGATATGGAAAAGCAGGACTATGAAGATATCTTCGCCTCTTTTGGCAAGTTAAAGGAAGAAGGTTTGATCCGGTTTGCCGGAGTGAGTAACTTTAAGCTGGACAATCTCAAGGAATTCAGCGATGAAGCCCTTGACTTTTTAGTCACAGATCAAGTGCCCTACTCCCTGCTGTGGAGATTTTACGATGTGGAGGGAGTAAGTGAATTCTGTAAACGGAAGAACATGGGTTTTCTTGCTTACAGCCCACTGGCTCAGGGACTTTTGAGCGGAAGATTCGGCAAGGATGGAGAAGAGGTAAAGGCGATGATTCGCCAGGCTAACCTCCTGTTCAGTGAGCCTGTTTACAGCAGAGCACTCCAGATAGTAGAGTTGGTCAAAGAGGTGGCCAAAGAAATAGGGGCAACCCCTGCCCAGGTAGCCTTAAAATGGGCCATGGAAAGAGATGTTATGGTAAGTGTATTGGCTGGGGTGAGGAAGCTGAGACACCTTAAAGAGAATATTGAAGCAGCAGATATTCCTTTGACTAAAGAACACCAGGAAAGGTTAAACAAAGCCAGTCTGGATTTCCAAAAGACTTTGCTTCCCGGACTTCAGTTATGGATAGGAGATAATAGAAAAGAGGATGTAGAAAAATTGGGTATTAAGGCCAAAGAATGAGAGCCACCAAATAGGTGGTCACGAAAAAACTGGGAAGCTGAAAGGAGAATAGATGCAATATAAGGAACTGGCTAATACGGGATTAAGGGTGAGTAAAATTGCAGTGGGAACTTGGCAGTTCGGGCATGCCCGCTTTTGGGGTAAATTGTCCAAGATAGAGGAATATCAAAGAATTGTCGACGAAGCAATAGCGGCAGGGGTTAACTTATTTGATACTGCCAAAGCCTATGGAACATCAGAGGAAGTGCTGGGAGATATTCTAAAAGAGAAGAGGGATAAGGTTATATTAGCCAGCAAGTTGAGTGCCAGAAAGTTCGACTATGACACCGCTCGCGCAGAACTTGAGGGAAGCTTAAAAAGATTGCAGACCGATTACATAGATCTGTACCAGATCCACTGGCCGAAGATAAGGCATATATTTGGCAGCGATATGGAGAAAAAAGATTATGAGAATATCTTCAACTCTCTGAGTAAGCTGAGACAAGAGGGCTTAATCCGGTTTGCAGGAGTGAGTAATTTCAGGCTGCATAACCTCAAAGAATTTAGTAATGAGACCCTTGACTTCTTAGTTACAAACCAAGTGCCTTACTCCCTGTTGTGGAGATTCTACGATGTGGAGGGAGTGAGTGAGTTCTGTAAGCAGAAAACTATAGGCCTTCTTGCCTACAGCCCACTGGCTCAGGGACTTTTGAGCGGAAGATTCGGCAAAGACGGAGAACGGGTAACGGAAAAAACTCGCCAGACTAATCTCCTTTTCAACGAGCCTGTTTACAGCAGAGCACTCCAAGTGGTGGAAGTGGTGAAGGATGTAGCCAGAGAAATAGGAACAACCCCTAGCCAAGTGGCTTTAAAGTGGGCTATGGAAAAAGATGTTATGGCAAGCGTATTATGTGGGGTAAGGAAGCTGAACCACCTCAAAGACAATATCGAAGCAGTGGATATTTCCTTAACTGAGGAACAGCAGCAAAGGTTAAACAAAACCAGTTTGGATTTCCAAAATACTATGCCTCCTGGATTGGAGCTGTGGATAGGAGACAATAAGAAAGAAGACTTAGAAAAGCTGGGGATCTGAATGATATTCACCAACGCTCATTGGTTTTCAACGCAAAGACGCAAAGAAAGAAGATATTCTTTAATAATCAAATAATTATGTTTCTTATTTTTTCTCTGCGGCTTTGTGTCTCTGCGTTAAATTTTAGACTTTTTGCGAGTCAACCAAAGTTCGGTAAAGAAGTTGGAAGACTTCTCACTCTTCTGGTTCTTTCTCTCCGGAAGGTTTGTCACCAAAGTAGATGAATCTGCCTATCAAGTGGACCCAATTGCTCCACCGTTTCCCTTCTTTTCCCTCCTCTTTGATAATGCGGGAAAATGCTGCCGCCTTGGAGTCCATTTCATCGGCGTAGTAGAGGACGATGGCCTCTAAGGTCATCGGCACTATCGGGGAGCTATTTTCTAAGCTGCCGTGGTGGCTTAGAATCAAGTGAGAGAGTTGCATCTTTAGTTCCTCGGGAAAGTCGGGAATTTGTTGGATCTTCTCCCTGACGATCCTTTCGCCGATGACGATATGTCCCTCTAATCTGCCGATATCGGAGTAGTCAATCAAGGTAGTCCAGCGGTAGGCCTCGACTTTACCGATGTCGTGTAGCAGCGCCCCGGCAATTAGGAGGTCCCGATCGACCAGAGGATACTGCCTGGCGGCCGCTTCACATATCTCCGCCACTGAAAGACTATGCTCCAACAGTCCGCCCAGATATGCATGGTGCCACAATTTACCCGCTGGGGCCTGATGGAGTTTGGTAGAGAGAGATTGATCCAGAAAACAACTCTTCACCACCTGGTTTAAATAGCGATTCTGAATCGTCTCAGCCTTTGCCAGCAATTTCTGGAACAGCTCTTCGCTGCTTTTCTCCGACTGTTCAAGAAAATCAGCAGGGTCAAACTCCGCCTGCTGTGCCTTTCTGATCTTCTCCAGTTTAATCTGAATCTTTTCCCGGTAAGTACCAACCGCTCCCTTCACTTTCACCACATCTCCGGGTTGAATCTCTTCGTTGACCTGTTGAAAATTTTCCCACAGCACTGCCTCTGTGTGGCCGGTTTTATCTCCTAACTCCAGCA
>DAOVDP010000095.1 GCA_030669445.1 Candidatus Latescibacterota bacterium
AATAAAGCTGAAAGGCGTGGTAATTACTTCGTCACCTTCACCAATCCCCAGAGATTTAACACAAAGGTGCAGCCCACTTGTTCCTGAGTTAACGGCGACGGCGTATTTGCTACCCAGGTAAGCGGCAAACTTCTCTTCAAACTCACCCAGTTTGGGGCCAAAGCTGAGGTGGGGTGTTTTAAGGACAGAGAGGACCGAGTCTATCTCTTTTTCAGTTATATCCGGTCGCGAAAGGGGGACCTGCATACCACTCATCTCTTCTCTCCCCGAGAAATTGCGGGAAGTCCTATTGAGAGTTCCCGCGACAACTCTTGAGCAGCCTCAAACTCCCCTCTCAAGTACATCTCGTCATGGGCTATGACAGCAATCCCGTTCTGACTTAGAAACTCCCTAAAATCCCAGGAGGATAACCTCGAAAGCTCTACCGCCTTACCCAGAGAAAGCACTCTATCTTTGTAATATCTTAGAGCCAATGCGCTTCGCAAATCTCTTATCGGGCGCTCTCTCATTGTTCCAACGTCCCAGAAGAAATCTTATACGCTCTGGATGGTACCACGTGCGCTTTTCCTAACCCCTTGTTCACCGAAGAGTTTTTTGACTTTTTCTATTCCTGCCTCCGTCGTTTCTACCCCGACAACATCCACCAGCGAGGAAAGAAAAACGATCTTACCGTGCTTCCGCAGCTCTTCGATCTCCTTGGGGTCTCTAGTTCTAACCAGTATTCTTGCCATGCTGAAGCACCTCCAAAATTCTCTGAGCATCTATCTGGCCGTGCCCCTGATGATTGGGGGCAAAACCTAAATGAACACAACCTACGCTTAAGCTCTGTAGAACCTTTTGCCGCTCGTATGCCCCATAAAGCGATGCCAGCACCCCACTCACTATGGGCGTCGAAATCGAGGTACCGGTGACCCGGAATCTCCCAACCTCTATGGTTCCCGGAGCCACAAGGTAAGGTTTGTCCTGGTCTGGTCGCCCACGACTGCTGTAAGGAGCAACGGCTCCAGCTTCTGTTGCCCCAACCGTGACGGCGCAGGTCGCATTCCCTGGGCAAGAGATGGTGCCCTCAGTAGGTCCCCAATTACCGGCAGCGGTAACAACTGTCATTCCCCGTTCCACCAAGATGTCCACAAATTCGCAGAGCCAGCAGTCCCCAGAACATTCTCGCTGAAAGCCCAGTGAAAGATTAGCGATGTCTGCCCCGTTGTCTAAGGACCACTCAAGGGCCTGGAAAACGGCTATCTCATCGACTTCACCGTAGCGATCTACTGCCTTGGCGTTTAGAAGGGAAGCATCGGGTGCAATGGCGTTGATGACCTTGGCTACAAGCGTTCCGTGCAGGGCATAGTCATAAGCCCCTTCACCGGTGAAATCCACCTGTGCCATCACTACGTTCCCCAAAGCGGGATCGCTGGTGATAATGCCGCTGTCTATCACCGATACCCAAATCTCAGCTCCTGTTAAGCCTTGCCCATACAAGGCGGAGACGCCTACGGCCTGTAACGCTGGATTCAGAAGTACCTGTCCCTTCTGGCTCGGTCGCCATCCGATGATGAAATCAAGCTGGTTTAACAGCGAACCGTCTTCCATGTCAAGCCCAATGATCCCCGCGTGGGCAGAACCAAAGAGCAATTTTGCCCCCACTGCCTGCAAGTGGCGGGTCTGAATTCCAGTTATCGGAGCTTGAAGTCTGGCAATCAGTCGCATGATTTACCCCGTTAGAAAAGGCTTCGCCCTTTCAAACAAAATAGGATTGGCAGAGGCAATAAAGCTGAAAGGCGTGGTAATTACTTCGTCACCTTCACCAATCCCCAGAGATTTAACACAAAGATGAAGAAGCCCACTGGTCCCGCTGGTTACGGCTATAGCGTATTTCGTTCCGATGTAATTCGCTACTTTCTCCTCAAACTCTGGCAACTTTGGCCCCAGACTTAAGTTAGGAGTCCGCAAAACTTGAGCGACATATCCTTTCTCTCTTTCGGTAATGTCTGGATTTGATAGTGGAATGTTCATCGTCTCAATCTCATGTCTTTATCGAAGCTCAAGCAATTCTTCCTAATAGGTTCATCCTCACAACCCAAAAGACAAGCCCAACAACTTCGCAGAACAAAAGGATAAAAACAGGGATTCCGGGTGATCTTACGAGCATAAGAGCGGTAAAACCAAACAATACCCCTAAGGCATAAAATACAAGCAACGTTTTCTTCGGATTCGACGGAATATACCCGCCCTGTTGATGTTGTAATATACGCATTTCCTTTGCCTTTGTCAACCCCCCTAAATAAGAGGTGTCTACTCCGTTAGATATGATCTAATGGGGTCTATCTAACGGGGTCAAACAAAAAATCCCAGCCCATGGCTGGGAAGAAGCCTCTGCTCCCCTGCTCTTTCTCCCCTGCTCCCCTGCCCCTCTACACCCTTGCTGGCTGACCTCTGAAAGGCCTCTGCCACAGCTTGGGAATTGGCCAGCCGCTTAAACTTTCCTGAATTCGTCTGGGTCTATCTCTAACTGTTTCAATATAGCCCTTATTGTCCCTGTCTTCAAATCTTCACTGCCCCAATCTGGTATCACTGTTCCCTTTCCTGAGGCGGGGTTTATCCACTTCCTATGAGAACCCTTTCCTTTTCGCTTGATTTCTTGACAACCAAGGGCTCTTAGTTTCTCAGCAAATTCTCTATATTTCATCCTTCAACCGGGATAAGCGATTCAAACCACACGGGAACTTTAACCCCCTCCACCAGATCGGCAGGGACCTGCTTACCTATATCCTCATAGAGTTCTAAAACGGCCTGGAGGGCGTCTGAGACTACCTCATACAGCTTTCTAAGGTCATCAACTTCTGTTATCAACTCTGGCAGGACAGGGCTGGTCACCATCCATCCCCCCTCCTCTTGGGGTTCGAGAACTAAAAGCAGTTTCAACAACTTGGCCATCATCTCACCTCCTTGTGTCTTTGCCTTCTTGTACAAGATCTCCTAGGCGACCACGGTGGGTCGCCCCTACAATTACTACCTTACGCTCTTCGCCCTTTGCTTTTAACTTTTAACTTTCAACTTGCCTCTCCCTTGCACCCCTGCTCCCTTTCTCCCTTGCTCCCTTGCCTTTCCTCTCCCTACCCCTGGGCGATCACGGAGGATCGCCCCTACAACTGCTGCTTCCGGTTCCTTTCTACAAGGACTCTCGGAAGATCTCCTCACCCATTCCAGCCTGCCTCAAGAGTTCATAGAATAAGCTCTTAGGAATATCTCTGTTACCCTTATGGCTGAGACGCACCTGCAACACGGTGCCATCAGAGAAGACCTTCTCCCAAGTCTCATGTTTCTTACGGCGAATACAAGCAAATCCAAGCTTACGCAATACTCGCCGAAACTGGTCGTATGTGTAAACGGCCATACCTGATCTCTAGCAGCTCCTGAATATCCCAGTCGGTCTTACATCTCAATAGGGCGTCTACATAGGGCTTATGATGGGATCTGTTCGGGCTTCGGACGAACATCTCCTCCCGTGAGTGGTAATCTTCAGCATATTCCTTCAGCATCTCCACCACAGCCTCCGCGGCTTCCTCCGGAGTGTCCATCTCCGTAATGAGATCCAATTCTATACACTTAGCTACATACCGACCGGAGTCCGGAAATACTACCACCGTTAAAAGGGAAGGCCTGAGTTTCACTTCTGATATATCATATCTCTTCTCATCTTGCATGGACCAATACCCCCTTTTATTCATGAGGTAGGTTTTTGTTCAATGTCCAAGGTTTTAGCCATTGGACTTCGGACTTTTCCTCTTTCTTTTCTGAATATACACTTAAAGTTCTCCGTTGGCAATACAAACAACGGCCGGCCATAATCGAGGATCTTGTTTTAACTGGGTTAAAACTTCGCTTTGACACACAAAGCATTTTTGTCCTTGACAAAGAGCAAAACGGAGATTATTTTTAGACAAGTTCACAAGATAACCCAAAACTTTAAACTACCAACTGAGACTCGGCCCATTAGATAGATCATATCTAACGGGGCCAAGGAGGGTCGTTCAAATGACAGAAACTCAATACCCCCCGATTTTAGGAAAGATCAGTCACAACGTCAAGGTCATCTGGTTCGGCGCCGCTATCGGTGAGATAAAAGATGCCTGGGCTAACCTGGCTGGAGGAATTATCCAAGTGCGCAAACCCGTGGACGTCGAAAAAATGCTACCTATGAAAGGGTTCGAAGATGTCCAAGAGGATTTTTAGCTTTGCAGACCCTCCACCCGAGGTGAGTTACATCGATCCGAGCTTCTTCATCAACTTTCTGGTGAGCTCAGCCAAATTTCATCAGCAATGTCGAGAGTATTCAGCCAAGCTAAAAGCCCAGCAGACTGTTCTTCTTCTATCCAACCTCGGCTTAGATGAAATCTGGTTTGCCCTTCTCAAGATTTTGACTATTGAAGAACTGCACCAAATGGGCCAGAAGAACCCAGAGGACAAATGGTTTCACTACTTGAAAGAGAACCCGGATGTGACGAAGAAGTTCACCTCAAAGTTGGAAGAGTATACGTTGATCATCCTGCAGATTGCTAACCTGGCGCTCGTTGAAATCTCCAAGGATCAAACCCTTCACGGCCTAACTCTGATAAAAGACTATGGCCTACTTCCGAGGGATGCTATCCACGGCGCTGCTGCTCTTCTTTCGGGCGCAGGCGCTATTATTACTACCGATCATGACTTTGCGTTAGTTACGAACTTACGAGTCCACACCTGCAACCCAAAATCACTAACGATGTTATGACAGAAATTAGTGCACCTGGGTGACCACAGAGGTTCGCCCCTACAACTACAACTGCTGAGCAGCCTAAAACTCCCTTCTCAAGTTCATCTCGTCATGGGGTACGACAGCAACCCCATTCTAACTCGTGTCTGTCCGCAAACTAACCAAATTGGAATATTCTCGTCATTGCGAGCGAGGTCCCTCGCTTGTCATTGCGAACGAAGTGAAGCAATCTCAATTAAACCGCTCGGGATAAACTCCGCAATCTCCTGCAAGTTCCCTCATTTTATTCGGGACAAGCTTCATACAAATCTCGCCACTCCTTATTCATACTATTGGTCAACTCAATTTTCTTGCGTCTTGAACCTCCCTTGATCTGTTTCTCTCTCAAAATGGCATTCTCTATATCACCAAATAGCTCATAATACACAAGCTTGGTAATGTTATATTTCTTGGTAAATCCTTCGGCCAATTTTTCTTTATGCTCGTAAACTCTTCTTTTTAAGTCATTGGTAACGCCCGTATAAAGTACCGTGTTCCTTTTGTTGGTCATTATGTAAATATAGTAC
>DAOVDP010000068.1 GCA_030669445.1 Candidatus Latescibacterota bacterium
GATCAGGGCAGGCACGGGGGCCTGCCCCTGCGAAAATGTGCCTATGATCCTTTATCTTCCGAAGCTTGTTGCAAAATAGCACCCTTGGTTAATATGAAAATCTCGTCACTATCGGTAAGTGACGAGACCCAAAAGAGTGGAGCTGGAGGGAGTCGGACCCTCGACTTCTTGTCTGCCAGACAAGCGCTCTCCCGCTGAGCTACAGCCCCATGTCCATCTTAAGATGCGATTTTTCAAATCTTGTTCAAAGGTCTATAGATTATGATTTGTGAAAAATAATATAGCAGCAGGGTGGTGATGTGTCAAGTAAAAAAAAACCTGTCAGAGGAAAAAATGCTCTGATATTGCGAAAAAGGCATCGATGACTCCCGGAGGGGGTACCAAGTTCAGAAATTCCCCTTGACAATCGCCGTTTGTTTTTGTATGATTTTGTCAGACTTCAGGAAAAGATACTTCGGTGCTGTTACCAATGAGATTAAAATATCTCCGTAACTTGCGCCCAAATCGTATATACTCAGAGGGAAAGAAGGTAAAAATGGGCTTGTCCTCCATGTTATCACCTCAATTGAAATAAAAAACAGTTTATGGGGGAAACGATAGGTGACAAGGATATTGAAATTAAACAATCCCGATGAAGAGAAAGAGATCGAGTTTGAGCTATCCTGGCTCTCTTCTTTGACCGTGCGGCAAAGGTTTGAATTAATGTTTAACAAAACGGCGGAATTAATCGGACTGCTGGAAAAAAATGGACACCGAAGGCCTCCTCAAATTGTTAAAAGAGCAGCAGGGCGTCCTCAGGATCTACAAGACCTTAAATATCTGACAAAGTTGAAAGAAGTGGGTGGGAATTCTCACTAAAGTGAAAGGATTTGCTGTCGTTTTTCTTTTCCAACTGGGTGATATCTCTTATGGGGCAAAGTTGCCTACCAGAGGAACAAAGACCTAACCGACGAACTGCTGGGCATTGGTATAACTTACCTCTGGATACCGAGGAGAATTTCGATGAGTTGGTCTACCTCACCACTTCAGCTTTGGGAAACCTGAGCGGATTTCTTTTCACTTTCCGCTCTCTTTCGGGAAAAGAGAATAACTGACAACCTAAGCAAACCACAGAAACTGCCTAACGCAAAAGGAAGAAACTGTGTACACTAAAATCAACACTCTCATCTTTGACCTGGACGGAACACTGATAGACTCAAGCCAGGATATCACCCACTGTGCTAATCTGGCCCTCAGGCAACTGGGACTTCCTTCCATAACCGTAGAGCAGGCCAAAAAGGGAATCGGGCCTGGCAGCGAAGAATTCACCCGCACGATGCTGCCCCAGGGAGAGGAAAAGAGAGCACAGGAGTTCTTAAGGCTTTATCGAAGCCTCTATATCGAGAGGTGCACTCAGGCAACCAGACTTTACCCAGGGGTGAAAGAGACATTGCATCAGCTGAAGAAATTTAAGTTAATCCTGACTACTAATAAGCCCCGCTATATGGCAGAGAGAATCATGGACCACTTTGGGCTCTCAGAGTATTTCCGCCTCTGCCTGGGAGCAGAAGATGTATCAAATACGAAACCAGACCCGGAGATGATTCGCAAGGCCCTGAACTCTCTTGGCGAAATTCCCCAAACAGCAGTGGTAGTAGGGGACACCGGCAATGACATACTGGCGGGAAAAAGAGCTGGAACCAAAACCTGTGCTGTGACTTACGGGTACTCATCCAGAGAACTTCTGAAGAAAGAGGAACCGGACTTCATTATTGATAATCTGACTGATCTCATCGGACTGGTGGATGGCAAACAATGGTAACCCGCAGATGTTATCTGGGAGGTAGAGTAGATGATAATAAGACGAAAGAATCCTGAGGTCGACCTGAAACTTAAGTACAATAAAGTACTGGAGAATTGTCTGATACTGTCGCTGGCGATCCTTCTGGTCCTTTTTCTCTCCAGCAGCAGCATGGAAGTAACGCCGTATGCGAAGACGGTTCAACAGAAGATCATCAAGGTTGAGGACATTCCGGAGACTCATCAGGTAAAGAAACTGCCTCCGCCGCCCCCACGGCCGTCGGTGCCTATTGAGACAGAGCGGGAGGATGTATCCGAGGAGGTAACCATAGAGAGCACTGAGCTGGATTTAGACGAACCCCCTTTGCTACCTCCACCTCCTCCGGCTCCACCACCCACTGAGCCAGTCTTTGAACTCTACCAAGTCTCCAACCCCCCAGTCTTAATGAAAAAGGTAAAACCAGAATACCCGGAGATCGCTCGCAAGGCGGGAATAGAGGGGATTGTCGTCACAAAATACTTGGTAAACCAGCAAGGCCGGGTAGACAGTGTAGTAGTGCTAAAAGGGCCTGAAGTATTCATAGATGCTACCGTCAAAGCCGCAAGACAACTGAGGTTCAAACCCGCACTACAAAACGACAAACCGGTGAGAGTCTGGGTCTCACAGGCTTTTGTCTTCCGACTTAAATAGATCGCTAAGGAATGTATTTGCGTTCTGTTATAAGTGCATCTGGGTGGACGAGTCCTGTCTATCCTGTCTTATTGCACCACAGAGATCTACACCTGATTGTAAATTTCCCTCTTGTGATTTTTGCCTCGGGGAAGGAGTGAAAAATGAACCAATTATGTCCAGATTTCGAAAAACCACTATTGGAATTGGAAGAAAAAATCGCTGAGATGCGCAAGTACGCTGAGACTGAGGGAATCGACCTCTCGGAGGAGCTGGAAAAGTTAGAGCAGAAGACAGAAAAACTCCGGGAGAAGACATATTCAAAGCTCACCCCTTGGCAGCGAGTTCAGCTTGCCCGTCATCCCCAACGTCCTTATACCTTAGACTATATTGGACTGATAACTACAGATTTTGTAGAGCTACACGGCGACCGCGGCTTTGCTGATGACTCGGCTGTTGTGGCCGGGTTAGCCAGATTGGGTGGTAAACCGGTGGCCATTGTGGGACATCAGAAGGGAAGAACCACCAAAGAAAAACTTCACCGTAATTTCGGCATGCCGCATCCTGAGGGGTACCGCAAGGCACTCCGAATTATGCACTTGGCTGCTAAATTCAAAAGGCCCGTTATCTGTCTCGTCGACACTCCCGGTGCCCACCCCGGCCTGGAGGCTGAAGAAAGAGGGCAGGCAGAAGCTATTGCCAGAAACCTCTATGAGATGTCACACCTGCCCGTACCCATAATTGTGGTGGTCATTGGAGAGGGTGCCAGCGGTGGTGCCCTGGGCATCGGAGTGGGCGATCGACTGCTGATGCTGGAAAACACCTGGTATTCGGTCATCTCCCCTGAAGGATGCGCTGCTATCTTGTGGAGAACCAAAGAGAAAAAGGAGGAAGCCGCTGAGACTCTGAGGCTGACGGCTCAAGATATAATGGAACTGGGCCTGATCGATGAGATTATCCCCGAACCCTTCGGCGGTGCCCACCGGGACTGGGAGAAAACAGCCCAGCTACTTAAATCCCACATCTTGAAACACCTCTCCGAACTCAAGCAAGTCCCCACCGACCAACTAGTTCAAGAGAGGATAGAGAAATTCAACCGCATGGGGGTGTGGAAGGAGTAGAGTTCTTTAGTGTGTTGACAAGCAATTTAGCAACGTGCCCCTGAGGCAAGGTAACAAAGTCATGCACAAAGAATTTGGCAGATTGATATATAAACGTTCAAGCCTACTGCTGTGGATCGTGGGAGCCATTGTTCTCCTGCCAGCAGGTGTCTCACTGGCTGAGAATACCCAGATTGTTAGAGAGTCTGCTGACAGAGGTATACGTACCTTAAATGATCACTCAATCTATCCCTCTTCCAATCCCAGTGGGGCTGAGGCGGAGGAATTCAACAACATTTGCGATCTTGCTTTGGAAGGAGATTATCTCTGGGCAGCGACGGCTGGCGGGGTTGTCAGGTGGAATACGAAAAACGGGAGCTATGTAACATATTCTACGTCAGATGGGTTGCCTTCTCTCCCGGTAAAATGTATAGCCATCGCTGACAACGGCATCAAATATTTCGGGACCGATAAAGGTGCGGCCAAATTCGACGGCAAAGACTGGACTGTGTATACCGCAGATGAGGGATTAGCTGGCAATACGGTTTTGTGCATTACTATTGATCAAAATGGAACGATATGCTTTGGCACCGACCGAGGTGTTACAGAATTTGATGGCCATAGCTGGAAGACCTACACTACGGAGGATGGACTGATAAGCAACCGTATTTTCAGCATTGCTGTGGACAAGAATGGTAACAGGTGGTTTGGAGGCATTCACGGCGTAAGCTGCTTTGACGGCGAAAATTGGCAGACCTACCCTCAAGACAATTTCAAGAAACCGCCAAATTCTGACACTGGACCTTATGCTGGACCCTATCTCTACGAACCTACTATACAGTTTACAGGTCCGGAAAGTGTAGAATCTATAGCTATTGACCAGGATGGAACTCTATGGCTTGGAAGTTATTGGGGTACAATAAATAGCTTCGATGGAAACCAATGGCAGGTCTATGAGTGGGGAAAGCCTGGATATTACGGATGGTGGAGGCAAAGCTGGAGAGGACTTGGCAACGTGGTAAATGGCATTGCTGTTGATTCCAATAATGTGAAATGGCTTGCTACAGGGCAAGGTGTGTTACGGTACAATGGCCAGAGTTGGAAACTCTATACAGATGCTGACGGCCTCCTTTTTCCGACATTGTTACCTTACAGCGTGCCGATTGGTGGTATAGATGCGGGATCATCGTTCTGGGTCTCGTCCGTAGCTATTGCCCCCGATGGAACAAAATATTTCGGAGTACCAAGAGGCGTAAGTAAGTTTGATGGAGAAAATTGGGAAAGTTATATCGTAGGGAAGAAGTCACCAATAAAGCAATGGCAGGTTACAGAAGCTGTGGGGCCATTAGCTGACAGCCTGAGATGGAAATTCAAAACAGACTTCCCTGTGTTCTCTCCCCCAGCTGTTAGCCCAGATGGCACGGCATATCTCACCTCATCTTACCCCATTTATACCTATTACCTTTATGCAGTTTCCCCCAAAGGGAAGCTGAAATGGAAATCCAAAATAGAGGCTATCGCATGGTCTTCTCCAGCTATTGGGCCGGATGGAAGTGTATATTTTGGCTCGGGGGATAATCTTTATGCAATCTCTCCAACAGGGGAACTGAAATGGAAATTCAAAACAGGGCAAAGTGTGAAATCCTCCCCTGCAATTGGCTCAGATGGGACCGTGTATTTCGGCTCAAATGATGGGCTCTTTTACGCAATTTCCTCTGAAGGAAAGCTTAAATGGAAGTTTGAAACAGGAGGGTGCGTACTTTCCTCTCCAGCTATTAGTTCAGATGCAACGGTGTATTTTGGCTCAAATGACAGTTACCTCTACGCAGTTTCTCCTGAAGGAGAGCTCAAATGGCGATTCGATACGGGATGGTGTATATGGTCTTCTCCAGCTATTGATTCAAATGGAACCGTTTATTTCGGTTCGGCCGATGGTTACCTTTACGCAGTTTCCCCTGAGGGGAAGCTTAAATGGAAATTCAAGACAGAGGATAATGTGGGCTCTTCCCCAGTGCTTGGACTGGATGGAACAGTGTATTTTGGCTCAAATGATCATTACCTTTATGCGGTTTCTCCTGAGGGGAAGCTGAAGTGGAAGTTTAAAACAGGAAATGCTATTCACTCCCACTTAGCGATTGACTCAGATGGGACAGTGTATTTCGCTTCAGACTATCTCTATGCTCTTTCTCCGCAAGGCGAGCTGAGGTGGAAACTTAGACGGGGAGGATCTTGCTTAGCGTTTGGCTTGGATGGAACCCTGTATTTCGACTCATATGGTGGTCATCTTTATGCTTTAGATTGCAGCAGTCAAGGACCGGCTGATTCTCCTTGGCCGATGTTTGGCCATGATCCAAGGCATACCAGCAGAGCCTCTGAGATATCTACAGCAGTTCAGGTTGAGGGTTCCACAGAAAACGTCCCGAATGGGTTTGCACTTTTCCAGAACTTCCCCAATCCCTTCAATCCAAATACTCAGATAAATTACCAGATTCCAGAACAAACAGAGGTCGAACTTACAGTCTATGATATCCTCGGGAGAAAGGTGCAAACTGTGGTGAACGAAACCCAGCAGCCTGGTCATTACAGAATCTTCTGGGACGGCAAAGATGAGCTAGACAGGGATGTCTCCAGCGGCGTCTATTTCTACCAGTTGACGGTGGATCTGGGAAAGTGGACGGAGACAAAAAAGATGTTGCTTCTCCGATAATTCCCCTCACAAGTTCACGTGAACACTTCCGTAACAGCTATGACAAGACAAAGGGGGCAGTATGAACCGCTTTGCTTATTCAGCCTCACTCGCCTTGACGCTGACAGGTATAATTACCGCTGCAGTATTCCTATTTCCGACAGTCGCACGCTCAGAAAGCTCTGAATGGTTGGTGTTTGATACGGACAACTCCGAGTTGCCGGATAACTATATCCGTTCTCTTGCAATAGATGTCCAGGACAACCTATGGATTGGGACGGGGTATGGAGGTTTGGCCAAGTTTGATGGAGAGAACT
>DAOVDP010000157.1 GCA_030669445.1 Candidatus Latescibacterota bacterium
CGTCTCCACCCCGAGGTCGAAATCAGAGAATGGAAAGAAAAACCTTTGGAGCGAGGATATTCCCTGCTTCACAAACAGTATCATACCCCCTCCGGCACACTCAGTACGGTGGTGAGAAAGACTGAAGACTGGCCTTACGGCGACAATGTGCCCCTGTTTGACGATTTTCTGATCCCCCGTTCGGAGAAATTCCTGGTGACCAGCAAAAAGGACTTGGCGAGTGTCAGATTCCTCTTTGCTGAGCCTACATCTGAAGACATCAAGGAATTTCGACAGAAATCGGCTAAACTGAAGGAATTTGCCTCCAACAAGGGTCTACTGGTATCTGCCGGCTGGCAAACCGGAATGGATCCTGGATGTATGGGTATGGATGCGGTAATGTGGCTTTGCGGGATGAAAGAGGCCGTTCTGCTGGCTGTGGACCAGCCAGAAGTTATCCAGGAGTTAGTGCGGATTATCTCTGAGTGGAACCTCAAAAGGATGCAGATTTACCTGGAGGAAGGTGTGGATTTGTTAATTAAACGGGCGTGGTACGAAGGCACCGATCTCTGGTCTCCTGCCCTTTATCGTAAAATTATGGTGCCTGTGCTGGAAAAAGAGATAGAATTGACCCACCAGGCTGGGGCCAAGTTTGGATATATTATGACCTCCGGGGTGATGCCTCTGCTGGATGACCTTCTCAAATTAGGCATAGATGTACTCATCGGGGTAGACCCTCTGCAGGGCAAAGGAACTGACCTGAGGCTGCTTAAGCAGAAGTTGGGCGGGAAAATCTGTCTCTGGGGTGGAGTCAATGGATTCCTCACCATTGAAAACGGCGGTAAACAGGACGTGAAGCAGGCGGTTCACGAGGCTATCAATGTATTAGGGCCTGGAGGGGGATTAATACTCTCCCCAGTGGACAATGTCAGGGATACCTCAGAGCATACCTGGGACAATGTAATGACTATGATTGAAAGCTGGAAAAAGATAAGGACGTACCCGACTGAAGCTTAAAATCTCAGCAGTGGCTGCATAAGGAGGTGGTTGACATGTCTTATCGCTGCTTGGTTCGGGTGGCCGTAGCGATGGTGTCTATTTTGACCTGCTTTTCGGCCATCGGATGTACTTCGACAGAGAAGGAGGCTGTTCCGACTAGGGTTGAATTAGAGACAACTGGCGAGCAAAGAGGTCCCTCCTCTACACCTCTGAATCCGGCTGAAGAGGTGACGCTCACCATCATTTACGATAACAACGAATACGACGAACGCCTAGAAACTGCCTGGGGCTTTTCCTGTCTGGTGGAGGGATTGGAGAAAACTATCCTATTTGACACCGGCGGCAACAGCAGAATGCTTCTCTCCAATATGCGTAAGCTGGGATTTGACCCTCAGGATGTAGAGGTGATTGTCATCTCCCACATCCATTATGACCATTTAGGTGGACTGGCTGGTTTCTTAGA
This sequence comes from Candidatus Latescibacterota bacterium, assembly GCA_030669445.1. Classification (GTDB taxonomy): domain Bacteria; phylum Latescibacterota; class MVCY01; order MVCY01; family MVCY01; genus MVCY01. The sequence continues at coordinate 1,442 of DAOVDP010000157.1, forward strand.
ACAAAACCATCACCCTACTGTTTATCTTCCCAAATCTCTCCCCCAAAGGATCAAGAACACAGTGGGGGACTCAGGGGCTAAGCTGGTGGAGGTCCACGACCCGGTGAAGATATGTGAGAATACTTACTCTACCGGGGAACTCGGCACCTGGATAAAAGAGCAGTCTTTAGTGGTCAAAACAACTAAGGGACTGGTCGTAATCACGGGCTGTGCCCATCCGGGCATTGTAAATATCGTCCAAAAGTCTAAGAAACTTCTGAAAGACGACGTTCACCTGGTTCTGGGCGGCTTTCACCTCTGCTGGATGAATCCTCTTCAGATAAAGGGCATCGTAAATGGGGTTGAGAAAGAGGGGGTTGAGATGGTGGCTCCTTGTCACTGTTCCGGTGATCTGGCCCGAAGTGCCTTCGAGAAGGTCTACGGAGAGAATTTCATCCGGGTGGGCGTGGGCAAAAGGTTGGAGATAGATGCCCGTGAGAAAAAGTGAGGTATCCGTGAGTGAATGCAGGGACTGAGGCATTGAAATTGTTGGGCGCAGGTGTAGGCATGGGCTGGGGGCCCTGTCTTGCCCTTTGGGGGCCTGTGCTTTTGCCTTATATTGCGGCTACAAAGAAGAGTTGGCGAGGGGGTCTGGAAATAAGCGTGATGTTCTCCTTGGGCCGGCTCCTCTCCTTGGCCATCTTGGGAGCACTGGCAACGGTGGCCTTTGCCTTTATAAATCGCCTCTTCCCTCCCCATAGGTCGGGCTATCTCTACTTAGCCGTAGCAATTTTTGTCATAGTCACAGGCGTGTTTATCGCTTTAGGCAAAGGATTTAAGGTGCCGACCTATGAGATTTTGAGAAAACGGTTGGTAGATAAAGGCGCTGAGAGTATGCTGATCTTAGGCTTCCTGATCGGTATCTCGCCTTGCGCACCTTTGGTAGCTATACTTACCTATATCGCTTGCACAGCAACGAATCTGTTTTACGGAATCACCTATGCCCTCTGTTTTGGAATAGGTACCATCGTTCCAGTAATGGTGTTAGGGACATTGACTGGCCTTCTGCCCCAGAAGATATTTAGATCTGGCAGACTTCTCAAGGGTTTCAGGGTGATTTGTGGTATAATTCTCATTCTCTTCGGCCTTGAAATCTTGTATAATTTGTGGCATTGGCTTTAATGACCATTGGTGCTATTTCACTAAAACCCAACCTCACAAAGGGCTACACTACGACTTCTCCCGTAGTGTAGGGCTTTATGCCCGTTTTCTCTGAAACCATCTGCATCAACTAAGATCAACGGTTATTAAAAATCGAGACTACAGAAATGACCTCAAGGGAACGAATTCTCACCACCTTTGCTCATGAACAGCCGGACAGATGTGTTACATATATCTGGATCAGCAATGATACTATGGAGCAACTTGTGAAATACCTTAGTGTCTCTTCGGCTGAGGAGGCGGAGGGAATTCTGGGCATAGACAAGTGGAAGGGGGCTGGCTTAAATATCCGTCGTCCTGATGATTACGTGGAGAAAATAAATTCCCGGATCCCAGCTCAATACAGGAATAATCCTGAATTCTATCTGACCGACGAGGGTAGGGTGGTCCGAGTTCACGAAGGGTCTGATTATTTGGAAGATGCAGTTTGGTATCCGCTGCAGCAAGTGGAGAGAGTCCAAGACCTGGACATCTACCCGTTTCCCCAGGAGGACTGGATTGAGACTCCGCAGGGGTTAGAGGATGAGATAAAGACGCATAAAAAAGCAGGTTATGTGGTTTCGGGTGGTATAGCTCAGCCTTTCA
>DAOVDP010000187.1 GCA_030669445.1 Candidatus Latescibacterota bacterium
GTCTTTGTTGTGGATGAGCATCTTTCTGAATTCCCCCGGTTGGATTCCGCCGAAGGTCAAGGCGGCCCGGATGGCGAAGCCAGCGGCGAACACTGCCGCAGAGATATCGGGGCCAAAGGAGACCAGTCTGGTTGACCAGCCGATCTGAACCCCAGCCTCAACCAACTGTTCGGAGAATCTCTTGCCGTTGTGCTCTGCACACATAAAGACATAGAGGTTTTTCTGTTGGAGCTCCTGGGCGATCTTTACCGCCGTTTCGTTGTCGGGGGCGGCCCCCAGAACGGCGGCAAAGCCAGGGGCGGTTCCGTCCACAAACTCGATGCCTCGTTTTCTTAAGATAACGTCATCGGTCGCTCCCAGCCAGATATTGCCATCCAGAGGATCTTCCTGTTTAGTATAGAAATCGGGGGCTTCCAGATATCTTATCGCCTCGATGAGCTCCTCGGCGAAGAATGTGGCCATCCCTGCATCCAAGGCTGGTGCAAGATAAGGAAGCCAGACCTTCTCCCTCACCGGAGGGGGTAGAAGCGACTTGCACCGCTCCAGCACCGGTTCCATATCGCCGATGGTTTTGACCGGCACCCCCAAGATGCCATAAATCACCGGCAGATAATAGCCAGTATTGGGAAATGCCACCTCTTGCTCAGGACCCCACCTGTCCATAGCCTGCTTCCATTTCTCATCGGCCTGGTTGACTATCCGGTGTGCTCCTCTGATGGCCGCTGAACAGATAAGTTTAGACATCTTGCAGTTCCTCCTTATATTTGGGAATTAGCGGGAGCTGTGTTGTTGGCAATATTTACCTTTAATAATTCTTGCTCAACAGCTCGAAATATGCCCTCGGATGCGCACAAACTGGACACTTCTCGGGGGCTTCAGTTCCCTCGTGAATATGTCCGCAGTTTCTGCACTTCCAGTATACTTTACCATCTTTTTCGAAAACCGTGCCATCTTCAAGATTTTTCAGTAGTTTCTGGTAACGTTCTTCATGTTCTTTTTCTATCCTGGCGATACCTTCAAACATCACCGCGATTTCCTCAAATCCTTCGTCGCGAGCTTCTTTTGCCATTCGGGGATACATATCGGTCCATTCAAAATTTTCTCCCTTTGCAGCAGCTTTCAGATTATCGATCGTGTTTCCTATCCCATTCAATTTCTTGAAATGGAGTTTTGCATGTTCTTTTTCGTTCTCGGCAGTTTCAAGAAATATTGAGGCTATTTGTTCATATCCTTCTTTTTTTGCCACTGAGGCAAAATAGGTATATTTGTTTCTCGCCTGCGACTCACCTGCAAATGCCTCTGATAGATTCTTTTCTGTCTTTGTTCCTTTTAGACTTGCCATTCTATTTACCTCCTAATCGTTTCGTAATCCCCTGTTTTAATATCCTCTTCTGGATTTTCCATGAGCTGCCATGCAACTTGGTTTTACCAGAACTCAACCTGTTCGTAAACAGGTTAAGCTCCTTCTCCAATTTCATCTATATCTTTTGTAGGGGAGCTACCACCTCTCTACTAAATCAGGTGTGGACTTTTGTGAACGTTCTAAGAGATTAGCATAACAGGATTTTCCATTGGGGCGGTTAACCTACACCGCCTCCAGTTCCCGCCGCTTGGCCATATCAAACAGCACCCTCTCTCTGGCCTTGTCTATACCTAATGCCTTGCGTTTTCCGTCAATGTGTTCGATCATAAGCTTGGCCGCCTTTATCGGATCGGGCTCAAAGGCCCAGTTGGCCCCGGCAATACCTTCCATCTTTTCAAACAAAATTCGAGTCGTCTCCTCAGCTCCCAGGGTCGGCCAGGTGACACCTAACACCGTAAATACCCCCGAGGCCACGAAGTATTGACCGATTGAGATAGCCTTCTCGCTCATCCACTCCGGAGCAGCCCCGGCAGCAGGGAGATCACTAAGATCATCCCCTAATCCTCCCTCCTTTACCATCGCTGAGGCAGCGATAAGAATCCGGGCATTGTCCACACAGGAACCCATATTGAGCACCGGTGGTATCCCCACCGCCTCACAGACCTCCCTCAACCCGGCTCCGGCGAACTGGGCTGCTGCCTCCGGTATCATCAGACCTTCCTTAGCACAGGCTATGGCCGAGCAACCGGTCTGAAGGACCACCACATCATTTTTGATAAGCTCCTTAACTAACTCGACATGCACCCAGTCGTACCTCACTTTAGGATTATTACATCCCACCACTCCAGCCACTCCTCTTATTCTCCCATTGATAATGTTGTCATTAAGCGGTCGGACAGAGGCCCGGTAGACCCCACCCAAAAGATAGTTGATAGTTTCATAACTGAACCCGGATACATGTTCCATCTTTTCCTGCGGGATAGCCACTTTACCAAGGCGGTTGGGGAAGTTCTCTACCGCTATCTTCACAATCCTTTTTGCCATCTCCAGGGCATTCTCCTCATCGAACTCTATGTATGTCGTTCCAGGGAATTTAGCTATTGGAGAGGTGCT
>DAOVDP010000034.1 GCA_030669445.1 Candidatus Latescibacterota bacterium
ATTTCGATGTTTGTTTCGAATTTCGTACTTTGGATTTCGAATTTCACAGTAGCAGAGTTTGCTTTTTAGCGCAAGAACTCGACATAGATTTTGAGATCTTGCCCACGAAAACGTTTAGGAATTATTCCACCTTCCTCCGTTCTTCTAAAGCTCGAATCAAAGTCTCCTTGCTGGCGATTTCTAAATCTCCCCCTACAGGCAATCCCCGGGCAATCCGGGAGATCTTCACTGAGTAGGGGTGAAGCAATCTTGCCAGATAGGCAGAAGTGGTTTCTCCCTCTGCGGTAGCACTGGTGGCGAGAATCACTTCCTCGATGCCATTTTTTACCCGCTCCTGAAGTTCCCTGATCTTCAGATTATCTGGGCCGATGCCGTCCAGCGGGGATAAAACTCCACCCAGTACATGATAGAGCCCTCTGTACTGGCCTGTTTTCTCCAGCGCCAGGACATCTTTTGGTTCCTCTATCACACATATAATTGAGCGCTCTCTGCTGGAATCGGAGCAAATATTGCAGGGGTCGGCTTCGGTCAAATTGAAACAGATCGAACAATAGCGGGTTTTCTCCTTTAGTTCAGTAATTGCCTTTGCCAGAGAGAGTGCTTCTTGATTATCGGCCTTCATCAGATAGAAAGTTAATCTTTGGGCGGTTCTTCTTCCAATGGAAGGCAATTTCTCAAATGCCGCGGTCACTTCCTCAATAGAATCAACACTGGAATGCATCAGCTGTTTCTCCCTATCTTCATTGATAGTTAAGTCAAGCCAGGTATTTTTATGTCACCCAGAAATTGCGGGACAAGGCCCCCGGTTACTTTTTGCATCTCTTCTTCTGCCAATTCTTGAGCCCGCTGGCGGGCCTGGTTTACGGCAGCAACAATCAAATCCTCTAACATCTCAACATCGTCGGGATTTACTACCTCAGGATCAATTTTCACTTCCAGAATATCCTGTTTACCGTTGGCAACCACAGTGACCATACCTCCACCGGCGCTACCTTCAACCCTTTCTAACTCCAAGTTCTCCTGTAGCTTAGAAAGTTTTCCTTGCAAAGCCTGTGCTTGTTTCATCACCGCTGCAAATCCTTTTGCCATTGGATTGTCCTCCTTGTTTTCAATTTGTCTCACTTGTTCTTTACTTCGATTTTCAGCACTAATTGTCCGCTGATCATCCTATTATCTCTCCATCGAATATCTCCACCACGCTGCGAAGCAATGGCTCCTTTTGGTAGAGTTCTTCCAAGGGGGCTTTCGTTGAGACTGGTTTCTCCTCGGAGTTGACAATTACGCACCTGATCTTCAGTGGAGTAGTGAACATCTCTTCTGCGGCTTTCTCCACTATATGGGCGTTTTTCTCTACCTTCTTAGCAGAGAAATTTTCTTCCTTTTTGAAAGAGAGCTGAAGGATGTTTCCGGACAGTTCAGCAGGCACTGCGTGAGAGAGAAGCGCCCCCAGACTCATCTTTTCCCGTTTAACTGCGTCAACTATTTGGGGCCAGTGTTGTCGTACATTTTCCAGATTCACCTCCAGATCTGCTGGCTTTACAGTTGCTTCTTGCACTTGTTTGGGAAGTTCTACTGTTACTTTCTTCTGGGGTTCTATCTGCTCTGGTCTGTCTTCAAACAGTGGCAGGGAAGCTCTCTCTTCGCTGATCTGAAAGGTTTCCCCTCTAAATCTCCCCTCTAACCGGGAAAATCGTTCCAATAGCTCGTTTAGAAGCACGGTAGAATCCAGCTTGATCAACCTGATAACAGCGATTTCCAGTTTCAATCTTGGATGGAAAGCCCGATTGATTGAGGCTTCTAAATCAGAGACGATCTTTATCATTCGCAGTAGATCTTCTTCGGAGAAGTTTTCTGCCTGGGTCTGGTAGGTCAGTTTATCCCCCTCAGATGCCTCTATGCTCTTCATTCCTCCGGAGATCTTGGCAAATAGCAGGTCCCGAAGATGCTCCAGAAGTCCCCGGACAATTTCTCCCACATCTCGGCCATCTTCAATTACCTTCTCTACCAGGTCCAGTCCCCTGCGGCTATCTTTTTGGGTCACTGCATCTATCAAATCGAAGAAAAATTGTCGTTCCACCAATCCCAGCAAGTTTTCCACCGTATGGGAGGAGATCTTACTGTCGCCGAAAGCGATCACCTGATCCAGGAGACTTTCGGCGTCTCGCATTGCCCCATCGGCCTTCTTAGCGATTAAGAGCAGGGAGTCGTTGTCGATCTCCACCGCCTCCTGAGAAGCCATAAACTGGAGGCGTTTGATAATCTCTGCAATGGGAATTCTCTTGAAGTCGAACCGCTGACAGCGCGACAGAACAGTCAAGGGGATATTCTGAGGCTGAGTGGTGGCAAAGATAAAAACGACACGGGCAGGTGGTTCTTCCAGTGTTTTAAGCAGGGCATTGAAGGCAGGGGTGGTTAGCATATGGACTTCATCGATATAGTAAATCTTGTATCTGCTCTGACTGGGGGCATACCTCACATTTTCCCTGAGGTCACGTACTTCATCAATGCCCCGGTTAGAAGCCCCGTCGATTTCCAGGACATCGAGGCTGACCCCGCGGGTGATTTCTTTACAGGCGGTGCACTTGTTGCAAGGATTGGGCGTGGGTCCCTCAACACAGTTCAAGGCCTTAGCTAAGATTCGGGCAATAGTAGTTTTGCCCACGCCACGAGGGCCAGAGAATAGATAGGCATGGGCAATTCTACTCGAAGCGATAGCGTTCTTTAGGGTAGCGGTGACATGTTCTTGGGCGACAATGTCGTCAAAGCTTAAGGGACGCCACTTTCTGGACAGCACTACATAAGGCATATCTGTTTTTCTCTCCGGTTATTCAGGGGAAAAGCGGTCGCACACCCACCTTTGACCCTTTGACTCTGGCATCACGGACACAGCCAGCTCCGGTCAGGTTGCCCTGCGGCACACGCAAGAGAACGCCTACCGCTGCTACCTCCCGGTCCTGACGGGGTTTAGCGACCTTTCGTTGCACAGGACCTGGCCTTCAACGCCGCTTATGGCCGGTATATCCTGAGACAATAGAGCCTGGGGTTGGGAATTAAGCCCCGCTATAGCGGATTGCGGGTACAGGGCACCGCTGGCTCCCCGCTTAGCACGACCGCAATTAAAGGAAAATACGAAACAAAACAAAAACCCATTCCGAGGTCGGGATGCCTATTTGCCAAGATTGTAGATAGCGCCCAAGCCAATCCGACGGGCAACAGGCTTGGCCGGTTGATGGGAAGCAAGAGTTATGTCTATCCCTGTTACTGCGTCTCCAGCTTTAAGATTGATTATATCAGCCGTATCCCACTCCCCATTGTCATTGGGATCGTATAACCCCAGGCCTTCACCTGCATCGATTTGCCCATTGCCATCCAGGTCGTCATAAGCACCCAGCACATAGGGTCCAGGAGCAAGGTCAGTTAAGGTATAAACGCCGTTTGCCCCGACTTCTGTATCCTTGACGAACGTCGCATCGCCTGTCTGAAGGTTAACAGAGTAGGCTTCGACTCTGGCGTTCACCGAGAGAGTGTGTCCAGGCCAGGTGACCCGTCCGGAGATACTGCCGGTAGTGGGAACAGCGACTGGCGTCAGAGTGACATTCACAGTAGTCGTCCCCCCGGCTGTCACACTCACTGTATGTTCCCAGTCCTGATAGCCGGCTAAGGTTAGCTTTACCTTGTAATCCTCCGGAGGAAGATTTAAGAAGGTGCAAGGGGTAACACGGTCTTGATCAACATCATTGATGAAGATTTTGGCGCCCTCAGGTGTAGATTTAACCTCTAATGTGCCGTGGATCTTGGTGTTATAAACCTTCAGAAAGTTCTTCCAGGTGGTGTCCTTTCCGAAGGCAACTCGATCATACTCGATATCATATCCCGCCATCTGGACAACTTGCCCCTGGTATTCATAGATATTCTGTATGTCCGGGAAGTAGATGCACAACCCGCCCCTTGGCTCTATGACGGTCTGCTTCTTGTAGGGCACCGCAGCGGTGATAGCACCAATCACATCGTCGGCCTCATTTTTTACTGCCTGAGGGAGATTAGTCTGCTTGATATTTTGAGCGAAATTATACAGATCCACAAAGTCGGGCATAAAGGCCATCATCCGAGCCTTACCACGGGCATCGATGATCTGGGTAGCGGCCTGTGGATCTACGAATATACCCCCCAGATCCTGGGCAAAGGCGTCTATCGGGGCAGCCAAACCCTCTATCTTGGAGAGATCAGTCACTGACATTGTGAGAGGTGTCTCCCGGTCACGGGCAGCATTGTAGCCAGCGTCGCAGATCTTCTTACACAACTGATAAGGCTCCATATCAGGATTCTGGGAGAGTGAGAGCAGCCACTCCTGCCACCCAAATGTCTTTGCAAACGCAACATTCTGAGAGGCAGCCACATAATCTGCCACATCCCTCAGTTCGTAAGCGACCTCTACCATTGCCATAAGACAGGCATCAAAGGCAACAATGTCGAACTTCTTGCCCTCCAAGGCCTGTCTCATCTGAGGCATGGTCATCATAGTCCCCGCCCCGCTCAGGTCGTCAACACACGTACCTCTCCATCCCGCCCCGTGGTCCATAATCACCAACATGTAATGTTGGGCTGGATAATTTTCTATTGCCCATTCCACAAAGTTCTTAAGGATTTGTGGGTTGGCCATATCAACCGTGCCCAAATCCTCCAGCATCTTTGAGGAGAAGTTTTCGCCGTAGTCATCCTTCCTCTCCACATAATATCTTCTTGTCAGTCCACCGGTTTTTATTGAAGAGATCTGAGCGAGCATCTTGATCTGGTCGGTGGAGCCGACTTTCTCCATATACTGGGCCTCTGTGATCGCCCAGGAGAGACCCACGTTACCCACATCCAAGTCGTTGTTGCCAGCGAAATACCCCATGATCGTCCACTTGGTTGCTGGCACCTTCGGTCCTGTGGGCTCTTTTTTGCCGCAGCCGACTAAGGCCACAACGATAAGGACACACATAGATAGGGTGAACATCCTTAATAAGACCCTTTTCTTCATGATACTGCCCCCCTTCTGGTTAGTAAGGTTGCGTTTGTCGGTGTAGAATTCGCACACCGATCCGTATGGACCGGTGATTTTTCCCCTTTGATCTTAATAGCTCACTCCCTTATCTGTAAAGGCTCTATTTATTTTGGTGGAGCAGAGCGGATTCGAACCGCCGGCCTCATCCGTGCGAGGGATGCGCTCTCCCAGCTGAGCTACTGCCCCGTAAAATAAAATCGAACACCGAAAAACACTAAAATACTACTATAGTGGGTTTAAAATCACATAGTCACTTATTTTGCACCTTTTCGCTTTCACCAGGCCAAGACCCTTCACCTAAACAGCTCTTTGATCTTTCCCCAGGTTGACAGTTCAACGCCGGTAGCTTTCCCTACGCCGGTTATTCTTCTCGTTTCAGCAGTGAGGGTTGTCCAGGGTACTGTTTCCTCGGAGGTCGGCCTCACTGCCCGACCTGCGTTGAAGAAGTACACTCCCTGCAGCTGGTCACAGAGTTTATATGTACCCTCAGAGTCACAGGAGTTTAGGAAAAGCAAAGCAAGGCTTCCATTTGTGAACACAGGAGAGTCTCCTGCAGGTGGGAAAGATACTCTGACCTTTATCTCGGTCCCGATTAAGTCCCCCTTAAATAATTCTACCGCTCGGAAGATTATGAAGGAACAATCCCCAGTTTGATTGATAGTCTCCACCTCAGCGCTGGTTATACACTCGGCCTCCTGGCATAACTGGACGAGTTTCCACTGGGGCAGCCCAGCGGAGGCATCAGTGGCCAAGAGAATAAATGCCAGTAGAGCAGTAACCAAGACAAGTCTATTCCTCTGCATTCCCCTGCTCCTTTCCTGTAACTACGCTGTTTGTCACTCTATTCTGATAGAATTGCCTGGTTTAATCAATCCCTTGCCTTCTACTATCTCTGCCTTGGAGAGATGAGCGGCCTGGATAAGTGTGATTCTGATAACTCCCGCCTTTTCCTGTGCATATCCTAATACTGTGCCGGTTATCGGGTCTCGGAGCTCTTTCCCCTGAGCATAGACGCTGAATTTGTCTCCTATTTGAATACCGTCCTCTATCCCGATGTTGACATAGACCTCATTCTCTTCAACCAGCAATATCGCGGGGTGGGAGATCTTAGGCACTGGGGGAGGCACGACGATATCTTCCAACTTGGTCTTAAGTTGATCTATCGCTTTTTCTGTTGCCTGGCCCAGCACTGTTTTCCTGACCTCTTCTGACCCGAAAGGCAAAGTGTCCAGCCCATAGAATTCAAGAGCTTTACTGCTTGCTTTTCCGAAAAGTGACAACCCCAGATCTCGGTCAGTTATCTTTCCTTTGCCCGTAATTGTTCCCAGTGACTTTCCGTCAATCACCCTCTGCAGATTGGCTTGCAGCTCCACATTGCTGGAATACGACTCATATCCTGCCAGCATAGGCAGTCCTGCCCGGAAGCGAGAGATGCTAAATGCGTTTATTTCTCCAGTGATGAGGATATCTACGCCCTTTTTTTTAGCCATTTCCCTTATCTCTCTCGATTTTTGCTGGACTGCAGCCTTTTTTCTTTTGGGGAAGAGAAAACCAAATAGACGAGAGTGTCCTTTTTCAGGCTGTTGGTCCATCTGTTCCAAGGCCCCGGTAAGGGTATCAATGGACACCACCTGGTAGAAGGGATTCTGCCCAATGGCTTTTCCCAACCAGAGGGCTATTCCCTTTTGGATATTCCAGCTTCCGTCGTAACCAGTATTATCCTTAAACGGCAATATGCCAATGCTCTGTCTCGCCAGGGCGGCAGAGCCACAGAAGAGAAGAAGGGAGCAAAGTATCGGTCCCAAAAGGAATGGTTTTCTCATAGCTGCAAAATATCCGGCCGGTTAATGCCTGCTATTTGGATCATCGGCCAGTCCTGGATTTCGGTGATGACCTCTGTCCTGTCAGGCAGGGCGATGACCGTATCCTCCGATTTTGTGCCTGTGATAGACGGGTTCCAGGCGTAGGCTTGATTTTCCTGTACTACCTGGGTAGAGTCAAAACCTGCCTTGAAGTCTCGGGTACCATAGCCAGTAGCACCCCCCTGATGGTGAAGCTTCCATTCGTCAGCGAATCCAACCTGCTTGTAGCTGTTAACGGCTTTTTCAAATATCTGCTTAACTGGGACTCCAGGTGAAGCATGGGAGATAAAAGTGGCGTCTACCTGGACTACAGCGTTGTGTTTCTTCCGCAGCAGTTCGGGAAGTTTTCCCAGGTGCACAAGTCTGGTCATTGAGGCTATCAGTCCCCACCTGCGGGCGCAGACGACAATCATAGTGTACCTCACCAACCTCCTTTCTGTGGGAAGAGGGTGGCGGAACTTTTCGATGCGGTCGTCAGCAGCAACGAGCAGGACAACGGGCACTATCTTTTTAGACAGCAGGTCTTCGCTGAGCCGGCCGGCGATCTGAGATTCCTTAATCCCAACCCTTAAGCTCTGGCATACTTCGGACATAGAATCGGCGGTATTTTTGCCCAACCAGCGATATCGCTCTATTTCACTTCCGGTAAGGGAATATCGTAGCTGAGCGAATTCATCGGCCAGAGGGCCGGCGTCAGTGGCAATCGTTTCTCCCTGGGTTAGATTCTTTATAATTTGTTCCTTGCGTTCAGGCTGGTACCAGTCGAACTGAAGGAGCTCAAAGCCGAGTCCAGCTATCTCCTCTGTTTGAATGCGAGGGGCTTCGATGTTATCCGCGATGATGTAGTCTTTCTCGCCGGTGACCAGAATAGGTGCGGCCCCTGTGTCAGAGTTGATGGCTACAAAATTGTCTCCCCCAGCGGTGTACCAGGAGAAACTACTCTGTCGAGTGAGCAGAACCCCCGCTAAAGAACGGCATTGCAGAAATTCCCTCACCCGTTGGCGTTTAACAGCCACCTCTGTTTTTCGATCCATAACGGTTATCCTTTGAGAATTTGGGTCAGTGCTTCGTTATAAGAAATAAGGCAACGATTTGTCATTGCGAGCGATAGCGAAGCAATCCCAGCTCCCCCGAAATAAAGAGATTTCTTCGTCGTTAACCCTCCTCGCAATGACAGGATGATTCGCAAGGTTGTTTTTGACTCTCGATTACAGGCAGGACATAAGGTCCTTCCGGAATGACTGCTATTTTAGCCTCTTGCCCGGCCTGTTTTAAAGCCTGCTCCGCAGCCTCCTCCACTGAAGGAGTTGGTTCCACCATAAGTTCCCCAACCCGGCACTGGGGTATCCCTTCAGTGTAGAGAAAGACTCGAGCTTTCTTCAACACGTGGCACAATTTCTCCACTTCCCACTGGTCTTTGACAAAATAACCCGGTTGGGCAATGCGCTGGAGAAATTCGTCCGGATTCTCTGTTTGTTCAATGAGTTGAGTAAACTCAGCTCCACCAATTCCCTCTGCACATTCAGAGGCGATAATAATGGTTCCACCTTTTTTAATCAACGGGAGAGCGGCGCTCATCCCTTTAATTGTCTGGTAGAAGGTTAAATCCAGTGGGTAGCCGCCGCCAGTGGTAACTACTATGTCAACTGGTTCTGGCCAAGGAGCTTTAACCTGTTTTTCTGCAAATCTTACTCCAGCCTTATGGGCCTCCGCGAGTTCTCCAGCGAAGACCCCGTTGAGCTCTCCCTGTTCGGTCACAATGACATTCAAACTGAAATCCACGGCCGCCATCCGGGCAATCTCCAGGGCCTCCTGATGAAAGGGGTTACCTGTTAGAACGCCCTCTCTACTCCGAGGGGATTCCAGAAAGCGGGGTCCGTGTTGAACCTTGATTGTCTCTAAGCCGCATATTCCTGGGCAGACCGCCTTTCTGCCGCCAGAGTATCCGGCCATAAAGTGGAGTTCAATAAGGCCGGTGGTGATTTTCAGCTCTGCCTTGGTGAACAGAGGGTTAACGAATACCGGAGTACCGCCTCGGGTGTGGCCAAGGGATGTCATCGGCCCCGTTGCCTGGTGGTCAACTATCGAGTAATCCGAGCCGATGTCGGGGCCCAACATCTGGAGCCGCTCTTCTTGGGAGCCGGGGCGATGCAATCCAGTAGCGACTAAAATGGTAATTGCCTCCCTGGAGATACCGTTTTTTTGGAGTATCTCCAGAATAGGAGGCAAGATCACCCGGTTGGGCACCGGTCTGGTAATATCTGAGATAACTACACAGGCTGTCTTCTTGCCCTTAGCCAACTGGTTCAACGCAGGCGAAGCAATGGGATGGGTGAGGGCCTCGAAGACCGACTGCTCCGGCTGGGAAAGTCTGGGAAGTGGGTCTGTTCTCAGCACCCCGGTTACCCTCTGGGAGGGCAAGTTGACCCCCAATCCCCGCTTGCCGTATTTGAGCATCAGTTCCATCAAGGCTATAAAGATAGCGAAAAGGAGTCCCTTTTGTCAAGTATAAAAGTGGATCTTTTGCCTCGCAGTCCACTTAAACTTTCTTAGTCGATGAAAGAATTATCCGATATTTCAAAAAATCGTCTTGAATAGCCGAAGCAACTGTTTGTTATCAGCTACCA
>DAOVDP010000032.1 GCA_030669445.1 Candidatus Latescibacterota bacterium
TGCTGTTTAATGGTCTCAATAATCTCAAAATTCCCGTAACCAAAGGCATTTACTGATATGCCACTCACGAAGTCCAAATAGCGATTGCCTTCCTGGTCGAACAACCGCATCCCATTGCCCTTCTCCAATACAAATGGCGGACGCTCATAGGTGTGTAACAGATACTCTCTCTCCTGCTCGATTATCTGTTGAGTTTTCATCATACTCCCCTTGAGTAGAATCTCCCAGCAGAGGTAGACTATGCTATAATCTGGGTCCCTATGCCTTTGTCGGTAAAGATCTCCAACAGCAAGGAGTGAGTTATCTTGCCGTTGATTGTGTGAGTCTTGTGAACACCAGCTCTCACCGCTCTCAGTGCCGCTCTGGCCTTGGGGATCATCCCCCCGGAGATTATCCCCTGTTCTATCATCTGCTCAATAGAGTCCACGTAGAGGGTTGAGAAAAGGGAACTGGAGTCACCTGGGATTTTCATAATCCCTAACACATCGGTCAGAAATATCAGTTTCTCGGCCCGAAGGGCTATGGCGAGCTCCCCGGCGGCTGTGTCGGCGTTCACATTGTAGCTCAGTCCCTGTTCATCTGTGCCCACCGGGGCGATTACCGGAATAACATCCTTGTTGCACAAAGCCTCCACGGGTTTAGGATCTATCTCTTCTACTTCTCCCACAAAGCCGATATCTACAAGTTCCTCCTTTGAAGAAAGGGGATCTTTGGCCTTAACCAGGTGTTTCTTTACCCTCATTATCTGTTTAGCGGAAAGTCCCTCTGTTTTCCCTCCGAATCGGCGGATATTTTCCACTATTTTTTGGTTAATTTCCTCCACCAGGGTTTGTTCTACGATCTTCATCGTCTGTTGATCAGTGAATCTTAAACCACTGATGAACTTCGGTCGGATGCCCGCTTTCCGCATGTTTTGGCTGATTGCCTTTCCCCCTCCGTGGACAATCACCGGCTTCATTCCCACCGTTTCCATAAAGACAATATCTACGAAGGTCTCTTCTACAGTTGAATCTCCCCCGCATTTAATGACCACGATTTTGTTTCGAAAAGACTGAATATAAGGTAGGGCTTCGACAAGGATACTGGCCTTCTGAATGGTTTGCTCCATATTTTCGCTTTTGCTCATTGAAGTCCTTCTGTTTCCTTAAAGCCAAGCATTAGGTTCATATTCTGAACCGCAGCACCAGATGCACCCTTGCCCAAATTATCCAATCTTGTTACCAGAAGAATCTGGCGGTTATGACCAAATACAAATAATTCAACCCGATTTGTGCCGTTACAGCCGGTCGGCGACAAAAATCCGTCTTCAAGATAAATTTCACTTTCATACGGCATCACCCGGACAAATGGTTCGGATGCGTAGTAGCTTCCCAGAATGTCCCGAACATCTTTTGCAGAAAGCTTTTTATTCAGCAATCTCGAGAATAGCGGAACTAACACCAACAATCCGTTGAAAAAATTTCCGACAATCGGGGTAAAAATAGGTGCATGACTTAAACCTATCAGCTTTTGCATTTCTGGTATATGTTTGTGTCTTAGGCTCAGGTCCTTTGGTCTGGAAGAAATGGAATCTGGTTTGTCCATACCATAATTTTCATACACACTGATCATCTTTTTCCCGCCGCCGCTGTAGCCGGTGATAGCATATAAAGTAACAGGATAATCTACCGGTACAATATCCTGAGCTATTAGCGGATAAAGAGCAAGGATAACCCCAGTGCTATAGCAGCCGGGATTTGATACTCGAAAGGATGTTCTGATTTTTTCCCGCTGATCCTTACTGAGCTCAGGTAACCCATATACCCATCCCTCACTAATCCTGTGTGCGGTGCTGGTATCAATCACCTTTGTGCTGGGATTCGTTATCAGTCTGACGGATTCTCTTGCGGCATGATCCGGCAGGCATAGAATAACCAGATCCGCTTCATTCAAATAGATTGTTTTGGTCTTCACATCCTTGCGTTTTTCTCTGGGTATTTCAAGAAATTCAATGTCAGCTCTTTCTTTCAGACAATCGAAAATCTTTAATCCGGTGGTCCCTTCTTGTCCATCAATAAATACAGTGTTCATATCATTTTCCAATCGCTCAGACTAATATATCTTCTCCACGCCGGGAGGAAGGCCCCTTCTTCTGTGCGATAGTGATTGACTTATCAGAAATAAGGCTAACATTGTTGTCAGAATGTGCACTACTAACCACAAATATGAATAATGCTTGAGCCGCATAACCAGTTGCTTCAATTGTCCCTGCTTTTATCATCATAATATTGGTTTGCATGGTTTACGACATTGTGACCAAAGGGAGCAATGTAGCTTTACCCCTGCGTTAACATGCTGTTATCTACCGTTGCGAGTCTGACTTTACGACTTTTCTATAGCTATCTTGTGTATCTACATAGCTATATCCACATTCCTCTATAAACTCTTTAGCTTCCTTTTGGATATTTTCTATCAAGGAATGAGGATCATGTCCACTTGTTTCCCACATTTCTCTTCTAATCTTGTGGATCTCTTCTAACATAAGGTCTCTCTTATACATCTTGTCCCTCCCCTTCTATAAGTTCCATTGGAGTTACTATCTCAGGTACAAACAAACCAGCAGAGGTATTGAACAGTCTAACTCTCTTGCGTCTGTGAGCTTCAGCAAGATGTTCGCAGTTCCAGGTGATCAAAAAGTCAATCTTGTGAAATGAGGCAAGGGCTATATGCAAAGCATCTGGAAAATGGGCCTGAGGAATAACCATCTGATTAATATATCCCTTAGCTATCTCTTCTATTTCGGGAGACAACTCAAGCTCACCAAATTCCTTCACCAATTCCAGTAATTCACCCCTCTTTCTCAGTTCCTCTGTTCTCCTTATTTCAGCAATTACTACCTCTGAGACAAAAACATCATATTTCGGGAGTTCATCCTTCCACCATTCCCTTGTACATTCAAGTCGCCATCTTACTCTATCATCATAATAGGCACTGGGGACAGATGTGTCAAGATATAGGCTTTCTTTTTTCATGCGAGGATATTCTCTCCTTAGATCTTTCTGCTGGGATTTCTGTTAGGCTTCTTCAGCTCTTTCTCTTAGAGCCGCAATCCCTAGATAACCTTATAGTTGGCACTTCCTCAGCAAGCCACCGACTCTTCCAGTTCTTGGCTTGATAGCCTTTCAATAAAAGTAAAAAGTTAGGGATAATAATAAAGTTATATCTTGTGGCCAGCAATGATTTGCGGGTCTCACAGCGAGAAGTTGTCATAATATAAATCCAAAGAAGGGTTTTGTCCACTATTTTTTTAGGGCAACTATTTTCGTTGCACTCTGGAGGGAGTCAAAGTGGCCTATTAGTAAAGAATCCTTGCACGAGCAGTCCCCTTCAGAAGACAATGACAAACGCTACATACTGTTACCCAAGGTTCATCGAGGAAGATTCAGCCCAAGCTGCTGACAGACAGCAAAAATGACAACAGAATGTCAAATAGGCAGAACCAACAAAGAATTCTCTGTCAGAATTATGTTGCTAATTTAAGGTTACTTTAGTATTATTTAGCGTAAAGACTGGAAAAAAAGTTGGGCATAAATATTGCTGGAGATTGCTCTTTGTAGTTCACAGACCATCCAATAAAAGGAGGAAGATAGAAAATGAGATTAGATAAACTGACTGAGAAATCGCAAGAGACTCTTTATTCTGCCGAGGAGCTGGCCCAGGAGAACAGCCACAACCAGGTCGAACCCGGACACCTGTTGATGGCCCTGCTCTCTCAACCGGAGAGTCTGGCCGCCGATCTGCTTCAGCAGTGCGGGGTGGACCTGGAGCGGCTGAAGAACCAACTTCAGGCAGAGCTTGACCGGATGCCCAAGGTTTACGGTTCCAATGTAGGGCAGCTCTCTATCTCGTCCTCGTTGAAACAGGTGTTAGACCAGGCATGGAAAGAGGCCAGGAATCTGCAGGACGAGTATGTAAGTGTGGAACACCTGCTGTTGGGAATTGTGGAGACAAAAGGTTGTAAGGCCGCCCAGCTTCTGCTGAGCTTTGGAGTCACCAAGGAGCGCCTCTACCAAAGAATGAAACAGGTGAGGGGTGAACAGAGGGTGACTGATCCTAACCCGGAGTCCAAGTACAAAGTGCTGGAGAAATACGGCCGTGACCTGACCCAACTGGCCCGCCAGGGCAAACTCGACCCGGTCATCGGAAGGGAGGAGGAGATAAGACGGGTGATGAAGGTACTCTCCCGCCGCACCAAGAATAACCCAGTGCTTATCGGAGACGCTGGAGTGGGTAAGACAGCCATTGTAGAGGGACTGGCCCAGAAGATCATGGCCGCTGATGTCCCCGAATCGCTGAAGAACAGGAAGGTAATTGCCCTTGACCTGGGAGCGATGCTGGCCGGCTCGAAATTCAGAGGCGAGTTAGAGGAGAGGGCCAAGGCCGTCCTCAAAGAGGTGGAAAAAGCGGAAGGACAGATTATCCTGTTCATAGATGAGCTTCACACTATTGTGGGAGCGGGAGCCGCCGAGGGGGCAATGGATATCTCCAATATGCTCAAACCCGCCCTGTCCAGGGGGGAACTGAGGTGCATCGGCGCCACTACTCCCGATGAATACCGCCAGCAGATCGAGAAAGACGCTGCCTTAGAAAGAAGATTCGCCCCGATATTCGTAGGCGAACCCTTGGTGGAAGACACTATTTCCATCCTCCGCGGCCTGAAGGAACGCTACGAAATCCACCACGGAGTGAGGATCAACGACTCCTCTCTGGTGGCAGCCGCCACCCTGTCCAAAAGATACATCACCGACCGCTTCCTGCCCGACAAGGCCATCGACTTGGTGGATGAGGCAGCAGCGAACTTGAGAATAGAGATCGATAGTATGCCGGCGGAGTTGGATGCCATCGAGAAGAAAATCCGCCAGTTGGAAATAGAGAAGGAGGCAGTCAAGAAGGAAAAAGATGCCCGGAAGAGGCTGGAACCCATCGAAAAACAGATTGCCCAGTTAAACGAAGAGCGCAACCAGCTCAAGACGCACTGGCTCAGAGAGAAAGAGGTAATTAGCAAGATGCACCAGATAAAAGAGAAGACAGAGCAGCTCCGCCTTGAGGCCGAGCACGCCGAAAGGGCTGCCGACTACGAAAGGGCAGCCAGAATCCGCTACGGGGAACTGGTAGAGCTGGAAAAGAATCTCAAAGAGGCAGAACAGCAACTGTCCGAAATTCAGAAGGACAGAAAGATGATCAAAGAGGAGGTAGACGAGGAGGACATCGCTGAGGTGGTCTCTAAGTGGACGGGCATCCCTGTCTCCCGCCTGATAGAAGGCGAGATAGAGAAGCTGACCCATATGGAGGGTCGGCTTCATCAACGGATAGTAAATCAGGAGGAGGCGGTTCAGGCGGTCTCCAACGCCATCCGCCGCGCCAGAGCCGGACTGGGCGACCAGAACCGGCCCATCGGGTCGTTCCTCTTCTTAGGTCCTACCGGAGTGGGCAAGACCGAATTGGCACGGGCTCTGGCTGAGTTTCTCTTCGACGATGAGAACGCTATGGTCAGGATTGATATGTCGGAATATATGGAACGGCACACCGTCTCCCGGCTCATCGGCGCACCCCCTGGATATGTGGGCTATGAGCAAGGAGGACAATTGACCGAGGCAATCAGAAGAAGACCCTACCAGGTAATTCTGTTCGACGAAGTAGAGAAGGCCCACAGCGATGTGTTCAACATATTGCTTCAGTTACTCGACGATGGGCGGCTCACCGACGGCCAGGGCAGAACGGTCAACTTCAGAAACACTGTGGTGATTATGACCTCCAACTCAGGCAGCCACCTGTTCAGCAATCCGGCAGGGGTAGATTATGAACAGGCGCAGAACCAGGTAATGGAGATACTCCGCAGCCAGTTGCGACCCGAATTCCTCAACCGGATTGACGAGATAATAGTTTTCCACTCGCTTGACCGGGAGCATATCAAGCAGATCGTGGGACTCCAGGTGCAGAGGCTCAAAGACCGATTGCTGGAGCACTCCGGCATCTCCTTAGAGCTCTCGGAGGAGGCGAAGGAGCTTCTGGCAGATTTAGGATTTGACCCGGTCTACGGTGCCCGACCTCTAAAAAGGGTAATCCAGAAGATGGTGGAGAATCCGCTTGCATTGGAGATTCTGAAGCGCAGATTCGGGGAAGGTGAGCGGGTGCTGGTGGATGCAAAGGACGGCAAGCTCTTGTTTAGAAATCAATAAAGAAGGCCCAGTCCTTTTGAAGGGAACTGGGGTTAATTTCATCGTTTCCCAGATTTTTATGGCCTAACAACTCCTGAGAGTAATAAACCACAAACCCGCTGCTGCAACTGCTTTATTTTACCAACTCCAAGATACATAAGAAGCCGGATCGCTATCCTTTTGGGCTTCTCAGCAATCCGGCTATCACAGTTTCATTATCCCAGGCTCCACGACTTGACCGATTGAACTATCAAGGGCTGACTTCCAAAGCTTCATATATCATATTGCCATAGTTACTCCAATAATTTGGTATAGCAAAAATCTTCAAAAAATCAAGGAGTTTGGTAAGAAAATCAGCTAGCTCTTTAAGTCAAAAAAATACGTTATGCTTCCGAGGAGTTTTGCAAGTCAGATTCTGGGCTCCTTGCCTCTTGTTGTTCCGGTTGTTCTTCCTCTGCTTTTTGTTCAATCTCCCGGGGTTCAGGTTCAGGCTCAGGTTCAGGCTCAGATGTCGATGGCTGCAAAGCCTTTGTCTGTCTCTGAGCAAGAAAAAAGAAGCCTATCAGTCCTAAGCCTAATACCAGTAGAAACAGACCAAAGGAGTCAGCCCAAAATCCCACCCCAATGGCTGCAATTATGACCCCACTTATGAAAAACCTCTTATTCCTTCCCGTGGAGATCCATTTTCCTCTGTGGAGAAAACCCAGACCAATTAATCCTATTCCTAACAGGAACAGAAAGAACCCAAAGGACTCAAATATCCACATCAGACCTAAGGCTGCCAGTATGATTCCAGTAAGCAATATCTTGTCCAGCTTGGAAGATTCTTCTTTTGGCAAATCTGCCTCCTTAGGTTTAGTTTCGGGCAATATGCCCTTCTCTGCCATTGCCATTTTCTCCTCGTGTTCCCACTGTTTGCGTCTCATCCGCGCCCGGATGATAAGCCAGACTATGACGATTACCGCTATGAACGGAAGAAAGAATATACCAAATATGGCCATCAGTCCCTCCGGACCTCCAGATCCTAAGTGAAAGGGAGCACCCCACATCTCAATCACCTCCTTTATTGTTTACAGACTCTATGTTAATACTTCCCAGTCCACATTCCAGATGGATAATCAATTCTGCCTCTGTTTTTCCATAGCTTTCATTTATATAGGTCTTATCCTGCTTTTCGAAACCTCCCACAGAAAAGACACACAGAGAGACCGCTGAGGCGTCGATCTTTGCGCCCACCTCTTTGGGGATCAACAGGGTTAACTGTCCCAGTCCCATAGATATATCCACCCGGGCCGTATGCCTTAAATCGCCTCTGAAATCCAGGGCGTAAACCCCTACACCTCCCTGAAAGCTCATCTGTTTGAAGTTGGCGTTGCCCAGCCCCTCTGCTCTCAGCTTAGCTGCCCCAACAGCAAGCTTTAGCTCTTCCATCGCCTCTCTATTGGGGCGATTGAATCTGAGGATGGTTTTGCTGGCACCAGTCTCTATATTCAGTTTCCTTACCTTAAGCTCGCTGAAATCGAAATCAGCCTTGTTTGCCCCCATTTCGATATCGAAACTCAACGGGACCTTTTTCGTGAACCGCAGATTCCAGGTGTTCTTGAAATCCTTCCAGTGAGTCCCGTCATCTTTTCCTTCCATACTCAGTTTCAGTTGCCCGACGTCCTCATCTTTGCTGTACTCCACAACGGGCTGGAGTTTCTCTTTTGGATACTCCATATCGGCGTCGAACAATATCTTGCCCTGGGCTTTCCCTATCTTCAACTCACCAGCCCCGAACTCGATTTTCACCTCCACCAGCTTTTCCCCGCTCAACTTAATCTCTCGGTGCAGGATGGTAGCCTGGTCAGAGCTCGCGACAGAGGTTACTCCCAGCACAATAGCAGCAATGAGCAAGAAGAACTTTCTAAACATCTCAGCCACCTCCTCTTTACAAGACGAAACCTTCTTTTGGGAAAACGGAACCTTCTGAGCATCTCAGTCACCTCCTTCGACAAAGCAGATTTTCGATTTCTAACTATCTGACCTGCCTTTATCCCAGAATGTTTCACTCTCTGGTACCTATTTTGTGAAAAAAAGTCGCTCGGAAGGGAAACATTTTCTTGACATCCAAAGTCCTATTTTATAGATTGAGAGAGAAAAGAAACCCCAAAGGCGTCTTCTCTATGGAACTCTCAGATGAAGAACTGGTAGCGAAGGCAAAAAAAAACGACAGAAGGGCTTTTGAGGGCCTGGTCAATCGTCATCAAAAGATGGCCTTCAACCTTGCCTATCGGATGTTGGGAAACAGAGAGGACGCCGAAGACGCAGCCCAGGATAGTTTCATCAGACTGTATCATTCTATTGCCAAATTCCGGGTACAGGCGAAGTTCACCACCTGGTTTTATCGGATAGTTTCCAATGTCTGTCTGTCAAAACTCAGCGCATCTGGTGCCAGACAGAGCTTTATAGAACTTGATGCAGAAGCGGAGTCAGTCTATTCAGAGGCCTCCGATTGGAAAGATACACCAGAAAACATCTTGTTAAAGGAAGAGTCCAAGCAAACAGTTCGAGAGTTAGTGAGGCTGCTTCCCCCTGCATACCGGGCGGTGATCACCCTGTATCACTTGGAGTGGTTCTCCTACGCTGAGATTGCCCAAATTTTAGATTTGCCTGAGGGTACAGTGAAGACACATCTTTTTCGAGCCAGAGAGGCATTAAAAAAAGCAGTGCTGAACAAATATCAACAGGGAGAGATTTGAAGGGATGAAGTGCGAGAAGAGTCGGGAACAGTTGCATCTTTATGTCGATGGTATGCTTGGTAAGCAGGAAAGGCGAGCCCTGAAGAGACATCTTGCAACTTGTCCTGAATGTCGGGCTGAGCTGGAATTGCTGCGAGGTATCGTTGAGGCCATAGAAACTGAACCCCTGCTGGAGCCGGGGGCGGATTTCACTTCCCGGGTGATGGCCAGGTTGCCAGAGGTAGCTAAGAGAAAAGTATTCGGCTTTGAAAATATCTTCTGGATATCGGGGGTAGCAGCGGCCTTCATCACAGCCACCTGGCTATCCTTAGCCTACGGAACCCATTTGGTCACAATCCTTGAAGAACAGATATCTATTTTTGCTAAGATTGGCCACTGGGTGTTGCTGGCCCTGCAAAGCTTCGTCTATTCAAAGAATTTCGCCAAGGGATTATCCACTGTTATGGGATTATTCCTGAGCCTGGTTATCTATCAGTTAGTCAGCTTGATCTACAATACTATTAACCGAAAAGCTCGGTACCAGTTTTATAGACAACCTCAACTGCCAGCATAGCTCTGAGCGTAAAAGTAGTTCAGGGGGTTTACAGGTTTTCCGTTTACCCTCACCTCGTAGTGGAGATGAGTGCCAGTAGAACGGCCGGTGTTGCCCATTTTACCAATTTTGTCTCCTCGCTTCACCTTCTGTCCTCTGTTAACGGTTATCTTGGAAAGGTGGGC
>DAOVDP010000145.1 GCA_030669445.1 Candidatus Latescibacterota bacterium
TTCTATCATTCTTGATTCGGTGGTAAAAAGTCTAAAATCTAACGCAGAGACGCAAAGTCGCAGAGAGGAAATGAGAGACATAATTAACTGATTATTAAAGAATACCTTCTTTCTTTGCGTCTTTGCGTCTTTGCGTTGAAAGTCAATGGTGAAAAGTTTTTACCAAAAAATCATTCTTCTGCTGCAAAGATTGTCTTGAAAAAAGCTGCAGCCCCCTTGGTCACAGTCAAAACCAATCGAGGGTTGCGAATAATCCTGTTCAAATATGAGCGGACGATTTGCGGACGCAGGTAGAACTCCCTCAGCATTCTTTTCCGGTATCTTGATAGAAGTTCCCTGCTTAAACCCGAAGGAACAAAAACAATATTTAACAGGTTCATCTTCCGCCAGTCGTGGTCAAAGGCACCATATCTGTCAGCAACAGAGCATATTTGTGAACCCGGCAGCGGTGTGAGAGCGGTCACAGCTATATCAGACAGACTGGATCTTTTTGCGAAATCTATTGTCTCCTGCAAACTGCGCTGCGTTTCTCTGGGATGTCCTACCATAAAGAATCCTTTTGCCAAAATACCCGCCTCTTTGGTCAGCTTAACTGCTTTCTGGGCTTGTTCTAAGGTTATGTCCTTCTTTTCGAGATCAAGGATGGCCTGGTTGCCACTCTCAATTCCAAAGCCGATGTACCAACATCCCGCTTTCTTCATTATCTTTAAAATATCTCTATCTACAAGATCTACTCTGCTGTTGCAAGACCAGGATATCTTAAATCCCGCCTTCAAAATCGACTCGCATATATGAAAAGCTCTTTTCTTGGATACCAGAAATGTATCATCTTCGATCAAAAACTCTCTTATACCATATTTGTGATACAACTCTTCGATCATCGCTATGATATATTCAGGGCTATAGGCACGAAATCTGTTACCGAAGACAGAGGTGTCGCAGAAGGTGCATTGATATGGACATCCCCTTGAGGTCACGATGGAAACGGCGGGTGAGTTTTTGACTTTGAACGGAGGGGGCTTGTAGGCCTTGGGAAACTCTGGGAGTAGATCCCAGGCGGGAAAAGGATAGTTGTCGAGGTGTTGGATGAATTCTCTCCGCGGTGTGATTGCCAGCCTATTCGGTTCGGGAGATGGATTGCACCCTGATTGATATGCACTGGGTCTAAAGACTATACCTTTTACATCACTCAAATCTCTATTGCCGGCCAAGGCATTTAGCAGTTCGATCGTTGTTTCCTCGCCTTCCCCAATAACCCCAATATCAAACTGGGGAAATCTCTCCATCGTCTCCTGGGGAACGGCCGTGAGATGAGGACCACCGAGGATTACGGTTATGCCCGGATCGAGCTCTTTCATCAGCCTTGCCAGCCTCGCTGCCTGAAAGATTGTAAGGGTAGTCGAGGAAATCCCTACATAGCTTGGTGATATCTCTGCAATTATCCTTATTGTATCTTCATAGCTAAGACCCAATGCCGATGCCTCCACCACAAAGGGATAGAACCCTTTCGATCTCACGGCAGCAGCTAAGGTAAGAACACCCAGGGCTGGCATTGAGCTCCCAGCTCCAGCCAAGTTACCGTATCTCTGTTGGAGTGAGACAGGCGGGGTTAGAAAGACAACCTTCTCATCGAACTCGGACATCAAATAACCCCTGTTCCAGTTTCCACGAATTTGAGCCTGTTCAACATTGGTGTTCAATATTTCAACCCGCATTCGGAAATTGACCACTTGGCAGCCCACGAATTTATTCGTGGGTCTAAGAAGCGCGCTAATAAAAGAAGTTAACCGTTTTAACGGTTTAATGAGGGAGCATTTTTGCTCTCCTACGCTTTGATTGCGCGGTTTTTTAGATCGCTCAGGTCCTGACCGAAAAACCGATGAATCGGTTGCAGGTGGTCTCTTGCTTTGATACCCACGATTGAAATCGTGGGCTTCACTTCACCCCTTGAGTTATATGTACTGGCGAGCTTCGCTTACAAGTCGTTTTTCCCTAACAGCAATGCTCTAATCTGGCAATCACTTCCGGCAGCTCTGAGAGCTGTTCTATTGTGGCATCGGGAGTGATTTCACAGTCCCGGTCAGTCTCGCCGGGGTCTTCACCTTTGCTAACCAGAACGCTGTGCATCCCGGCCAGGCTTGCGCCCAGGATATCGAATTCCAGGCGATCCCCCACCATAATCGCCTGCTGCGGAGGAAGTCCCCATTGGCTCAACACCATCTGAAAAATTTTAGGGTCGGGTTTGCGGATGCCCACCCCAGCAGAAGAGAGAACCGGCCCAAGCCAGCGGCGGAAGTCCAGTCCCTCCACCAGTCGCTGGATTAACCCGTCATCGCTGGCGTTGGAAACCAATCCCAACAGGTAGTCCGCTTCGGATAACCGCTGTAAGGTAGCACAGGCATCCGGATATGCTCGCCAGAGTCTCTCCTCACAGGAGAAGAATACGGCCACCCCCTCTGTGATAAGTTCTTGATCCACGTTTTTATAGCCAAACTGGGCCAGCGCTTTCTTTAATGTCTCAGTCGCCGGATATTCTACCCGTTCTTTTTCCGCTTTCCCAGAGAAGAGGGTTCGCTGCCGGAGGAAGACCCTGCTGAAGGCCGCTCTGTCTACGTTAAGTCCGCTGTTGTTCAAAAATGATGCCAGCTCTGCTGCCTCTCGGCGGACGATCTCCTCCGGATCGCCGTCCAGATACATTAGAGTATCTCCCAGATCGAAGATAACCGCGCTGATTTTCTGCATATTCCACTTTTTTACGATTAAATTCCAACGCAAAGACGCCAAGACGCAGAGAGTAAACGATTATAATTATCCCTCTTATTTTTCTCTGCGCCTTTGCGCCTCTGCGTTAGATTTTGATTTTTTAAATGTATCAGGATCGTGCCTTCAGGGTGGTGCCGCTGGCAGCCTGGTGGGCGAGACGAGTAGGCTGAGGCAGACGGTAGCCCCGGCAGCAACTCAGCACAAACTGGATGCTTGTCTCCAGATCGATCTTGTGTCCAGTTGATACATAGACCGCCTTAGTTCTATCCTTGGTGCGCAGGACAGCACCGATAATCTCCCCGTGATCATAGAGATAAGAGAAGGAGCCTCTCGCTTCTCCAGGCTCCTCGTGTCTGCCGCAGAGGCGGGATTTGGCACAGCCGATGGTGGGCTTGTCCAAAAACAGCCCTAAGTGAGAGGCGATGCCCATACGCCGGGGGTGGGCAATGCCTTGGCCGTCGAAAATAATCAGTTCCGGTTCTACAGAAAGTCTCTCGAATGCCGCAAGCACCGGGGGAGCCTCCCGGAAGGAGAGCCAGCCCGGGATATATTTGAATCCAAGGGGGCATTCCACCAGGCTTTGAGCCATTGGCTCCAAAGCTGGGTAACTGAGCACTATCACTGCCGCCCGGGCGGTCTCGCCCTTTATCCCCATATCCACCCCCGCCACCGTGTCGATATCCCCGATATTGATATTATTGGAGAGCAAGACCTGGCCCTGCAACTGCCGCTGGATTTGCACAGCCTCAGAGGGTGTTACCTGCCACGGATGTAGCTGTCTGATTTTCATCCTTTACAGGAAAATTGAACACTGAAGAACACCGAAAGGC
>DAOVDP010000076.1 GCA_030669445.1 Candidatus Latescibacterota bacterium
CAAGAAGAATAGCTTTTTCATCGTTTTCCCTCAAGGTTTATAGGATTTGCATGGCTGTAGTTATAAGGACAGAACATTGATCCTTTCGTAAAAAGTCCGCGTCATTGATTTTCAACGCAAAGACGCCAAGACGCAAAGAAAGAAGATATTCTTTAATAATCAAATAATTATATCTCTTGTTTTCTCTCTGCGTCTTTGCGTTAGATTTCAAACTTTTTACGAGTCAATCAACATTGTTCTGTCCCTACTTCAGGAAAAACGGATTGCTCCAGGCGAGGCGTCCTGCTACATCCACACATTCAACTCTCACATAGCGTTCTTTCCCTCCCCATTTAAACTCAGCCTCGGTCAGCAGGTCGCCGTTCTCTGCCTGAACTCTTTTCCCTCTGGAAAAATCAGAGATGAAGTTAATCGCTGCCACCTCTGAACATTTTACCCCAATGCTATCCTGGTGGAGTTGTATATCCATTATTTCTGGGCCGCAGGTCGAGTAAAAGCAACCCTCAGTAATCCCAGCCATTATGTTTTCTTTAGTTAAACCAGGGGCCTTAACCATAATCCACCCCTGGCCGTGGTCAGGACGGTGAAAATGGGCGTCGTCAACTGCAAATCCCAAGACGTGTTTTCCTCTGGCCAGCAGATCGTCCCAATGTACATTTGAGATGCCCTTACCGATGCTGGTCAGACAGGTGGTGTTGAATACCTCTATTCCAATAATTCCGTTTAGTGGAAGCAATTGGTTTATTGTCAACCCCGACCAGTAGGGATGAGCAACTATCACCTTTGCCCCCTGGGAACGAATAAGGTCTATGGCTCCTTGAATCTCGATTCCTTTGGGCAACTGCACCTCCTTGGTTGGCCCCAGGACAAGAAGGTGATAGGATATATCTGTTTCACTTGAAGCTACCCCGAATTCCATCCCGTTGATCAAAAGAAAGGTCGAGTGGGAGGGGCCACTCACACCGGTTAGCTTGTCATGGTCGCTTATCACCAGGAAGTCGTAACCATGGTCTTTGTACCAGTCTGATAATCTCTCTGGGGAAAGCTCTCCATCGGAGTTGTTGCTGTGGGTATGGATGTTCCCTTTGTACCAGTTCCCGGCGGAATTAAACGGATTTTCAAACATTATGTCTCTCCTAAGGTAATTGAAATACCGGTTATTAGGATTGTTAAGCTCAGGGCAAATTGAGCGGCCAAGAGCGGTTCTCGTTTATGGATTTGGGTTCGTGAAATACATCCTTTCGGCCACCAAGTAGGCGAAATCCTTCTCCCTTTCGTTTGGTTTGACATGTTCGATTTTGCTAAGGATTAGCTCTGCATCTTTGCGTTTTTCTCTGGAGAGAAGCATCTGTCTTGCCCCTTCTAATGCGCCATTTCCTACCTTGACTACTTTTTCGGGGGCGTTGGGAAGTAAACCGATAGTTACAGCGTTTTCTGCATTGATGTAATTACCGAAAGCGCCCGCAAGGTAGATTTTATCTATCTGTTCCAGAGTAGTGCCGTAATATTTTATCAACAGGTCCTGATCAGTACGCAACCCTGCCTTAGCGGTTATAAGCTGGTAGACATCTTG
The DNA here is from genome assembly GCA_030669445.1 of Candidatus Latescibacterota bacterium. Lineage (GTDB taxonomy): Bacteria > Latescibacterota > MVCY01 > MVCY01 > MVCY01 > MVCY01. The sequence continues at coordinate 1,574 of DAOVDP010000076.1, forward strand.
TTGACTGAAGTTGATTCCATCAGTTATGGAAAACTCTCCCGGTAATTTAGCAGTTTTACTCATGATCCCGTGGTTTAGAAGCTCAGCGAGCAGATCGATTAGTCCGCTTCCACAGATACCCACTGGTGGTTTATTCCCGATGGTCTCATATCTTACTTTCCCATCGCTTATTTGCACATTTGTTATGGCTCCTTCTATTGCCCCCACTCCCGATGTTATGGTTGCTCCCTCGTAAGCGCCACCAGCAGCGCAGGAGGCAGTCAGTATCCCGTCACAGTTTCCTATCATCACCTCGCCGTTTGTCCCGATATCCACGGCCATGCTGGGCTCTTCCCTTTTATATATTTCAGTGGAGATTATATCGGCAATCGCATCTGCACCTGCGTGTCCGCCAATTAGCGGAGCCGCGTAGACATTAGCCTGAGGATTAAACTGAAGGCCCAGTTCCTTAGCTTTCTTGAGCACAGATCCTTTCCTTTTTGACTCATAAGGGGTTACTCCTAAGGAACTCACATCGATGCCCAGAAAGATATTTCTCATTGTTGAATTGCCGACGATTACAATGTCATAGACATATTGGCAAATCCGCTCGTCCCTCTCTGCTTCAAGCTCTTTCATACTCTCGTTTATTACCTCTATGACTGCCTTTTGTAATGTCTGAAGCCTCTGGGTGCGCTCGGCACTTGTAGTGTAGCGGGTTTCTTTCTTATGAACCATAGTATACTCTATCCGGGATATAACATCGTTTCCGTAGGGAATCTGAGGATTTTTGCGCGCCAGGGTAGCAACAATCTTGCCCGACTGTAAGTCTATCAGTTGAACCACAAGCGTAGTGGTTCCCACATCTATCGCTAAGCCGTAGATCTTTTCCCGAAAATCGTCAAGTCTCTCTTCTTCTTCCTCTGTGTGGTGGTAAAAAATCCCGTTGCCGCGGCGGTAAACAAAAGGGGAAAGCTCAACATCTCTTTGTGTAGCATCTGATAGGATAGCATATTTGCCGAAATCCTTAATAAACACAGTGATACTTTGGGAGGTATCCACGGTCTTTGCCTGACAGGCAAGTCTTTCTTCTTCACCCAGAGGGAATTCTCGTTCCACTTCGGTTTTCTGGTTCAGGCATTCGCCTCCTCGGTCGATTCTTACCACGCACTTACCACATTCGCCCTGGCCACCGCATTCTGCGTCTATGCTCACCCCAAATTCTCTGGCATAATCCAAGATACTCTTGCCTTTTGATATCTCCATTCCTTGTCTTGTTCTTCTATACTGGGGGAAGAATATTCTGCCCATTTTTTCTTTTCCTCTCATCTCACCACAGAGTCACAGAGAACACAGCGCGGCAGAGCCGCAACCCAAAAAAGCAACCGCGGATTACGCGGATTCTAAAAGAAAAAACTCGTCAAAAAAACAAAGTTTCGCGGGTTGTAGTACAGAGAACACAGAAAGAGACAGAAAACTATCTCTGTGACCTCCGTGTCTCTGTGGTGAAGTCAGGTTTAGGGTCTTTTTACGAATCAATCAAAGTTGAAACCTCAAAGTTTGTCAGTCTTGGAGAGAAATAGCCTCGTTAGGGCATTCGTCAACACAGGTACCGCAGTCGGTACACTTGTCTGCATCAACTTCAGCGATATCATCTACGGTGATGGCCTCCATCGGGCAGGTATCGGCGCAGATACCGCAGCCCGTACAAAGTGTTTCATCAATTACTGCCGGCATTTTCCTCCTCTCCTTTCTCTTTGGGATTAAATTTTCTCATTCATATTCCTTAGCCACCTGGATAAACGCCTGTATATTCTCTCTGGGGGTGCCTCGGCAGATTTCAGTGTATATCTCAGGGGCACCTTCCTCCACAGCCTGGACATATTTGGCCCGAATGCTCTCTGGGGTACCTTGCATCATGTCCTGGGAGGTCTTTAGATTAAAGCTAAACGGAATCTCCGGAATCTCCTCTACAAGGTCCCGCACCTCCAAATATTGATCACAGCCAGGGTCATAATGGATCACCCCAAGTTCGGGCAGGAACTTGAGGTGCTCCTTTCTCAACAGCTCAGAATGAAGGCGACTCCCTTCTTTTCCGAACGCGTCATAGATCTGCTTCTGGTAAGGGAAAGCGAACTCCTGGTATTGATCAGGGGAAAGCATGCCGGAGAAATCGTCCGCTATGCCTGTGCTTCGGATCGGCTCTCCGGTGACTTTCTCTATTGTCCTGCGAATAAGAAAAGATGCCTCGGTAACCAACTCCAAGAGTTTGTGCATCTCTTTGGGATGCAGAAAGATGTCCACAAAGAAATCTTGGCCCCGGACAATAACCGCTGTAGTGACAGGACCTTCTGTGCCACCAAGTCCCACAGGAATAGAATTTCCCACCTCCTGTTTCATGAACTTATAAGTCTCGATTGCCTTGGCCATTAATCCTTCCCGAAAGGGGTTCAAAATCTTCAACCGATAGACATCCTTGGCGTGGGCCATCACCGGGCCTTTCACCATCGGGACATTGTCTTCCGGGAAGATCACCTCTACTCCCAATTGAGAGGCCTCTACATAGGAGGAATAGCTTGGCCCCACTCCCCTCTTAGGCAATCCATAGAGTTGATGGAAGATTTCCCTTGCCTCCAGTTGAGTTTTAAGCATTACTTCGGGGTTGCGATAATATTCCCCGAGTTTGCCCCCCACATATTCGGTGGTAACCTCTGGAGGAATCCCGATCGACCAGGGGATATGCCGTCTACCGCTCATTTGTTCTTCCTTAGGCTTCTTCATCAAAGACCATAAACTACATTTGTGAGGGGATTTTGTCAAGCTATTCTTTTTAAAAAAATTGATTCTCTCCTTATGTGCCGGATAAACCGATACTTCAGTGCAGTCACAGACTCAATACTTTCTGAACTCCTGAGCTGATGCTATGTATCAATAAAGCCGCTTACAGCGGGGCTTGACTATTGGGCAGCAAAGCTCCGGGGAAAGCTGAGGCCCGTCCCTGAAGATCTCTTCTCCGTCACTCTTTCCTCTATTCTCCTGAGTACCCTCTGTTTGTCCGATATCCACAGAGGTGCTACTAACCATTCCTTAGGGCAATCGGCCGATATTCTCTGAATAACCGTATTAGCAGACAGATATTCCAGAAACTCGGCAGCAAGGTCGACATACTCCTCCAGCTCCATCGGCTGATAGCCTCCCTTGAGAAAGAGCGCCTCCAATTCAGTTCCTTTTACCACATGCAAGGGGTGGATTTTAATTCCGTCCAATCTCAATCTTCCTATCTCCTTCGCTGTCTCCATAATCATCTCGTTTGTTTCCCGCTCGCCCCACCTGTAGGGTAGGCCGACTATCACATGGGCGCATATCTTTATGTTTCCCTTTTTGCGTGTCAACTCCACCGCCCTCAGAAAATCGTCATAGTAATGGCCGCGGTTAGTAAAATCCAAGGTCTCCTTATGGATGCTTTGCAGTCCATATTCCATCCATACCTCATAACGACCGGCATAGGAACTGGCCAAGTCCAAAACGCTATCGTCCACACAGTCGGGACGGGTAGCTATTGATATCCCCACCACCTCAGGGTATTTTTTAATTACATCGTATTTTGCCTTTAGAACCGGCAGGGGTGCATAGGTGTTGGTATAAGCCTGAAAATAGACTATAAAACGCTCCGCCTTAAACCTTCTCCTTCCCGCTTTTATTCCCTCTTCTATTTGTACTTCTAAAGGACGGGCTGGCAAACGAGTGTTGAAGCTGAAGCCTCTGTTATCACAAAAGATGCACCCTCTGGCACTGATTTTCCCATCTTTGTTGGGACAGGAGAAACCTGCATCCACGCTTACCTTATGAACCCTGGTTCCGAATTTCTGCTTCAGGTACTCAGAGAATCTGTAATAACACATAAGGATATCTTCCTCAGCCTTGTTCCTTTCGTAAGAAGTCCGATAGAAAGGATGTCCTATGGAAGTAAGCTACAGTGGATTATACACAATGAATCCAGAAAAAGCAAGGGGAAAAAGCGAAGAAGGCAAACTCGCTCTGTTCGTTCCTGAGATCTTACTGGGACGTTTCTGTTTTTGCGGAGGCTGGAGAGAGATCATTTCACCTAAGGTACCGGGGAGGATAAAAAAGGATTGCTTTGAGAAAGGAAAAAATGTATCTTATCACAGGTCAGAGTTTCAATGTTTTCCCTCAAATAGAAGGAAGGGCATTTGGCTGGGAAGAAAGCAGTGGGGCTACTCTCAGGAGGGCTGGATAGCATCCTTGTCCTCCGATCGATGCTGGACCAGGGTTTTGAAATAATCGTAGTGAATTTCTCTACGCCGTTTCTGACTGAGACCGGGGGGTACTCTCAGTTGAAACAAATGTGCGATGAATTGGGGGTGGAACTGAAGAATGTTGTAGTGGGGAGGGAGTACATTGAGATGATTAAGAACCCGCAGCGCGGCTACGGAAAAGGACTTAACCCCTGTATTGACTGCCGGATATTCATGCTCTGCCGAGCCAGGCAGATTATGGAACAACTGGGAGCTGAGTTCGTCTTCACCGGCGTGGTTTTGGGCCAGCGACCGATGTCTCAACGACGGGATACAAAGAGAATACATGAAAGAGACAGCTAACTGGAAGGCAGAGATCAGAGTCACCAGAGTGCACAGCT